>JALZVN010000098.1 GCA_023299965.1 Saprospiraceae bacterium
CACCTTATTACTTCTATCTAATAGTTTTTCATAGTCTGTCCCATCAAATTCAGGGTATTGATTAATATTCTTTTTCCAAAGTTTGGACTCTATTGGACCGGGTTGAATGGTTACAACATCTATATCATACATCATAAGCTCCCTGCGATATATTTCTGCGAGGCTTTCCATGGCATGTTTAGACACGCAGTATGCTCCATTGAACGGCGTATTAAATATCCCAGAAATACTACTTATCATTATTATCTTACCGCCTTTTATTCCTTTCTTTTTATCTCCTTTGAGTAAAGGCAAAAAGATGTTTGTGACCGTGCGTACAGAGAAAAGGTTGACCTCCATTTGATATCGAAATTTATCATCGTCCATTAGCTCTATAGGTCCTCCTAGCGCTAGTCCAGCATTATTGACTAAACCAGCTAACATATTGTCAGCCAGTAGCGCCTTAATTTGATTAAAGCATTCTAATACTTCTTCTTTCTTAGTCACATCAAATTGCAAACAGGAGAAGTTTTCTGGAAAGTCATTTGTTAATCGGTCGGCGTCGGCTTGCTTTCGCACACTTCCCAAGACATGATATCCTTTGTCTATAAGGAAACGCACTGCATCATAGCCTATTCCAGAGGATACGCCCGTTATCAAAACATATTTTTTCTCACTCATACTGAAATTCTTTCTAGTAAACTAATGTGTGAAGATTGGAGTTCTTTACGCAGCTTTTTATATTCCTCCTTTGCAAATAAAGATCGTAATGCTTCTTCATCTGAAGATTGAAAAATGACAAGCGCATCCATCAAATTTGGAATTTGTTCTATAGATTTATCTTTCTCGTGCTTGTTTAAAGTAGCCACCATATTTCCAGTATACTTAATAGAAATGCCCTCTGGCAATAATGTCTTGACAGCATTTAAAAATGTATTGACATCCGTTTTCAATTTGAAATGGTGAATCGCATGATGAAGTCCATCTTCTTTAGTCGTTTTCGGGTCTGCTTCTATCTTATGTGTAAAACCAAAGGTGAATTTTGAAACAGACATTACTCTAAATATACTGACTATTTTAAAGTAAGTTGATTCCATGAGCGATTTGAAATTTTGCCCACCTGGATAACGAATAATAAGAATCAAATCTCTCCTCCCCTTCGCCTCGTCTAAAATAGTCTCTTTAACTTTAGCTTTAAAGAAGGCTCTGCCCCCTATATTTCTCACACTCCTTACAGCCAACAAATTATAAAGGTGATATATCCATTCCACTTTAGTAGAAAACCAATTTATAGCATATAAAGGCTCATCAAGATTAACATCCGGCCGTATCGCTTTAATCAGCACATCGACATTGCTAGTAACCTTTGCTCTTATTTCAGGAGTTGAGTTCATGAGTAGCGTGTTTTACAAGTTTAGTAACCATAATTTTTTGCCCTGAAAAAGCGGCATTACCCGTTAATTTATCTATGCGATTGTGATCCGTAATATCATTTACGGACACACCTGCGTGATGACCTCTAGAAGCCACAGAAAGTCTAGTCCCTTTCTGTCGATGTCCAAAGCCATGAGGTATACTTACTACACCGCTCATAATAGCATCGGTTATCTCAATTGGAATTTCGATAACTCCAGTATCAGATTTCACATTGACCATTTCTTCATTTTCAAAACCTAATGCCTTCGCATCAGCCGTATTCATCATGGCCGTGCATCTATTCTTGCCTCTTATCAATTCTTCGACATTATGTAGCCAAGAATTATTGCTTCGCAAATGCCTTCTTCCAATCAACTGAAATTCGTTGGCAGGTCTTTGCTTAATAGCTTCATTCAATTGACCTTTCACCCCATTCACTTCTTCTAAAAAATTTGCAGGAGCTATTTGTATTTTACCGTCTGGGGTATTAAGTACTTCAGGTATTCTTGGTTGCATAGCACCAAAGTTGATACCGTGTATCGAAGCAATTAACTTTTTAAGATTTAAACCTTTAAACCATTTTGAAGGAGAACTCAAGGAACCATACGGCCCAATCATTAAAGATATATTAAGTAATTGTCGTGGATTTAGATATCGAAATGGAATGGGCGATTTATAATTATTCACTTTGGAAAAACGAGCTACTAAAGCCTTAGCAATCTGCCAATCATATTGTTGTCCTGCCTTAGGTTCAAAAAGTCGTTCCGAAAATTTAGCATTATTAGATACTGCGAAATGATTAAATATCAAATCGTAGTGATCAATTTCTAAATGTGAAGGTGGTGGTAGAATTATATCTGCATGCTTTGTGGTCTCGTTCATGAAAATATCTATCGATACCATAAAGTCTAATTTGGGCAATGCTTCATTTAACCTTTTAGCATTAGGCGTTGCCAAGGCAGGATTTCCAGCAAAAGTAATCAAGCCTCGTATTTGTCCTTCTCCTGCTGTGGTCATTTCTTCTGCCATCACAGAAACAGGTAATTCTCCATCAAATTCAGGCAACTTTCTTACTCGACTATGCCATCTTCCATCTGATTTGTGCCAACCTTTTTGACGCTTAACATCAACAGCAGGTTTGGGAAACATAGCGCCTCCTTCACGATCAAAATGATTTGTCAATATATTGAGTACCGATGTCAACCAGTGACAAAGACCACCATACTCTTGAGTTGACATTCCCATACGTCCATACAAAACCGCTCTATCATTCAACACATATTCTTTGGTCAAGCGTAATAAGGTAGCTGTAGGAACACCGGTTATTTTCTCTACTTTTTCAGGGGTAAATTCGTCAGCAATTCCTTTTAGCTTTTCTAATCCAGAAATATGACTTCCAAGTCGATCAATTTGTATCCAGTTATTTTTTTGAATGAGGTGCAACATCCCAAAAAGGAAATATACATCTTTGCTTGGTTTGATAAAGTGGTGCTCATCTACTACTCTACTTGTCTCTGTTGCCCTTGGATCAAAAAGGACAACTTTACCTCCTCGCTGCTGAATGGCTTTTATTTTTTCTACCGGTCCACAACCACTCATAATACTACCGTTTGAAGCAATTGGGTTTGCTCCAAACATGATGAAAAAATCAGTTCTATCTACATCTGGAATGGGCATATTAAAAGCATGCCCGAACATATGATAACCAATGAAGTGATGAGGCAGCTGATCCATAGTCGTCGGAGAAAAGAAGTTTTTAGTTCTTAAGCTTCGTCGCAATTCCCCAGAAAAAAGCATCATTCCAAAGTTATGCACTGTTGGATTTCCCAAATAAAGGGCTACAGCGTCATCGCCATGTTCTTCTCTGATAGCATTAATTTTTTCGCCAACGATATCAAATGCTTTCTTCCAAGAAATCTCTTCCCATGAGCCATCTTCTTTTTTCAGAAGGGGTGTTTTAAGTCGATCAGGGTCTTCATGTACTTTATGAATCAAAGCCCCTTTAGGACATAAACTACCTTTACTAAATGGATCTTTCTTGTCCCCTTTTACAGCAATAACTTTTTGGTCATCGTGCTCTATTTCCAAACCACACATAGCTTCGCAAAGATTACATACTCGATAATGTTTTTTAGTAGCAGCCACGTTGTTTCTAATTTAAAATGAAAAAAACTTTAGCGCAATCAGAGTCACACAAAAACCGAGAGATAGAAAACACATTGGTGTGCCTCCTTCTGTTCTTGGGCAAATCACTTTTCCTGTTAGTTCAACAATGGTTCCTGACAATGCTAAAAGAAAAGGCACCGCCATAAATCCATAATAAAAATAAGGAGTTTGAAAACGCACACTATGTACAATTAATGCCCCCACAAAAAAAACAAAAACTAAATAGCAAGCTGGAATCCCTATTACTTTAGGACATATGTTTTTCTTTATATAATCTCTGCGAGACAACATAAGTGAACCGTAAATAACAAAAAGCAAAATTATGATTATTAGATAGTACATAAGTAATTGTTTATACCTTATCGAAATTAATCTTTACCTCTGCTGTCAATGGATGGGCTTGGCAAGTCAAAATAAACCCATTTTCTTTTTCATCATCTTCCAAACCTATAGACACATCCATGGCAACTTCACCTTCTTCTAATTTTGCCATACAAGTAGAACAAGTTCCACTCAGG
>JALZVN010000099.1 GCA_023299965.1 Saprospiraceae bacterium
AAGGTACATAGATCTCCAAATCAGCTGCTTGGCACGACTTTGTAAACAACAATGTGCAAAATGCAGTAAAAATGTATGCTTTTGAACCAACTTTTTGAACTACCTAGCCCTCTTTAGTAGGTATTGATTGAAAAAGCATTAATTTTACGGGCTTATGAAAAACAGTTTTATTCTTCTCTTTTTTGCAATTGTCATACTAGGCACAACTTCTTGTAAAACAGAATTCGAAAGGCTAAGAGAAACAGCGGATTTATCCACACTACTCACCAAAGCGGGAGAGTACTATGACGCTAAAGAATATCAAAAAGCGCAGACTTTGTATGAATCGGTATTGGGTTCTATCAGAGGAAAAGCTGAATCGGAGCAATCTTACTTTAACTATGCGGATACACACTACAAATTGGGTAGATATTCATTAGCGGCCTTCTATTTCAAGGATTTTGCAGGTAAATTCAGAAATAGCTCTTTGAAAGAAGAAGCGGATTTTTTGTCTGCAAGTGCTAACTATAAGCTAAGTCCATCCTATAGACTGGATCAGACTTTTTCGCAGAAGGCGATAGCAGATTTTGAGTTATTTGTAAATACTTACCCTCAAAGCGAGCGCGTAGCGGAATGCAATAAGCTTATAGATCAAATGAGGGATAAGATGCAGAAAAAAGCCTATGCTGAGGGAGAATTGTACTTCGACCTCAGGAACTATGAATCGGCTGTAACTTCCTTTGAAAATCTACTAAAAGACTTTCCTGAGTCTGCAGATGCGGAAAAGGTGAGATTTATGGTCATTAAGTCCTTATATTTATATGCTAACAATAGTGTCCTTACCAAGCAACCAGAGCGTTTTTCTCGCGTTGTAGATAAGATGGACGCCTATCGAAAGAAATACCCAAAATCAAGATTCGATAAAGAATTGAGAGAAATCGTCAATACTACTAATAAAAGAATTAAAGAACTGAGAAATGAAGGATATAAAATCTAAAGTTCAGAATCTAAACCCAAGTATTCAGCCAAGGAATATGGAGGTAATGATCGGCGAACACAAGAACATCTATGAATCTCTAGTGGTGATCACCAAGAGAGCTAAACAGCTCAATGTAGACCTCAAAAAAGAGCTTTATCAGAAGTTGGAGGAGTTTGCTGAGACCTCTGATGCTATCGAAGAGATTCATGAGAATAAGGAGCAAATAGAAATTTCTAAGTTCTATGAGCGTATTCCTAATCCAGTAATCATCTCTATGGATGAGTTTCTGAACGAGGAAGTACACTACCGTTATACTGAAAAGAAAAAATACTACGACGAAGACTAACCTTTTTTACCCAAATCTTGTAAAATAAAGCATGGGCATGAACCTAGCTAACAAGAAGATAATATTGGGTATCTGCGGCAGTATTGCTGCATATAAGGCGGCTACGCTCGTGCGCCTGCTAATAAAGCAAGGCGCACAAGTGAGAGTCCTCATGACTCCATCGGCTACTAAGTTTATAAGCCCCCTTACCTTATCCACTCTTTCCAAGAATACTGTACATACAAGTGTCATCGATGATGATAGCTGGAATAATCATGTAGAAATGGGTCTATGGGCTGATTTTATGATCGTGGCTCCTGCTACCGCTACTACCTTAGCCAAAATGCGAATGGCACTCTGTGATAATATCATAGTCGCAACTTATCTATCCGCCAAATGTCCAGTGTATTTTGCACCAGCTATGGATCTGGATATGTGGAAACATCCCGCTACTCAGGAAAATATCCAAAAACTGCAATCGTATGGGAATGTTATGATCCCTGTTGGACACGGAGAGCTGGCTTCAGGACTCATTGGAGAAGGTAGAATGGCAGAACCAGAAGACATTGTTAAATTTGTATCTGAAAATTCCGAAACTAAATCCTATTTTAAAGGCAAATCTGTCCTAATAACGGCTGGTCCAACATACGAAGCGATTGATCCAGTTCGTTTTATTGGCAATAGATCTACGGGAAAGATGGGACTAGAGATAGCGAAGTCTTTTGCTCAAAAAGGAGCTAACGTGACGCTTGTACTTGGACCGAGTGTTTTAGATGCAGCCCATTCCAATATCAAGTTAATCAGGGTGCAATCTGCCGCAGAGATGTACAAACAAGCTGTCAAAAGCTATAAAAAAGCGAATATTGCTGTAATGGCAGCTGCAGTAGCGGATTATACACCTAAGCAGGTGGCTAAACAAAAAATAAAGAAAAAAGGAGGCGCGCTGAAAATTGAACTCGAACGCACCCTAGATATAGCAGCCAAATTGGGCAGTGTCAAGACTAAAAAGCAATTTAATGTAGGTTTTGCACTAGAGACCAATAATGAAGTAGCTTCTGCTAAAGGAAAACTAGAAAGAAAAAACTTTGACATGATTGTGCTCAATTCACTCAAAGATAAAGGAGCTGGCTTTGCACATGATACCAATAAGGTGACTATTTTTGATAGTAAAGGGAAAACCCATAGCTATCCATTGAAGTCTAAAAAAGAAGTAGCGCAAGATATTGTCCAGATGGTGGAACAATTGATGCGCGCAAAAAAGTAAATTATGAAGAAATTGTATCCTATAGTTGCCATTCTATTTTTTATCATAGCTGGATCTGTTAATAAGATCTCTGCTCAAGAACTTGAGTTTGATATCACTGTAAATACACCACAGCTGCAAACAGTGGATCCCAGAGTATTTGACGATATGGAAAATCAACTACAAAATTTTCTAAATACACGTAAATGGACGTCAGATGATTTTTCTCAGGAAGAACGCATCAAGTGTAATATCCAACTTACGATCACAGAAGAATTAGGAACTAGCTCCTTTGCGGCAGACTTAGCTATTCAATCAGCAAGACCAGTTTTTAACTCTTCAGTAGAGACCGCTTTATTGACGCATGTAGATAAGGGCATCACCTTTTCCTACGAGCAATTTCAACCTTTAGAATTTTCGGAAAATATCTTCAATGATAACTTGACTTCGATTTTAGGTTTTTATGTCTATGTTATTTTAGGTTTAGATTATGATTCTTTTTCCCCTTTAGGAGGAGAAGAGTATTTTCAGTTGGCACAAAATATCATCAACACGATACCCTCTAATGTAGCAGATGCGAATAAAGGATGGCGACCAATCGATGGGAATCGGAATAGATATTGGATCATGGAAAATTTGTTGAATCCAAGAGTGAAAGACTTGCGCTACGCGCTATATGATTATCACTTGAGAGGAATGGACCTTATGCCTAAGAATCAAGACCTGGGAAGAGCAAATATCCTAAAAGCTATGCAAAGTGTCGAAAAGGTGGGACGGGCATATCCCAATAGTATGATTATCCAAATGTTTTTTAATGCGAAGAATAACGAGATTGTAGATATCTTCAGAGAAGGAACGAGTTTAGAGAAAAAAGAAATTATACGAATTTGTAGCAAGTTAGACCCTGTGAATGCTATAAAGTACAGAAAAATATCAGGCTAAAATGGGTACAGGTTCTTTCAAATGTATATTTCTATTGCTTTGTCTTTTTGTTTCTTCGGCGATACTGAGGGCACAAGTAGATGTGCCAGCTGACTTGAAACTAAGTCAAAGTTTTAAGATTCCAAGCAATTCAGTTGTAGATCGAATTATTAGTGCTAATAGCGAAAACGCCTATTTCCTTCGGCGACAGTTTTCCCCGGGAGGTTTCCTGAAAAGTGTCCTTGTAGAACGATATAATATCAATACCCTACGCCTTGATAAATCGATTGAGATTGATTTGAAGTATCAAAAAAAACTACGTGTATTTCACGATATTTTCAAGGTAGGCTCCAATTTTTATCTTATTACTTCTTATTTCAATTCAGTTAAAGATAAGAATTATCTCTTTGCTCAAAAATTAGACAAATCATTTTATCCAGAGGAGGATTTGATTTTGATAGGTGAGATTGATTCAAGAAATGAATCTCAAATCGGAGACTTTCAAATTCAGCATAGCAGAGATAGTTCTAAGGTAATTATTTATAGTGATATACCAACAAAGAGATCTGATCGTCAGACAGCCAAAGTCAGTATCTATGATAGTAATTTTGACTTGATATGGGATAAACAAATAAGACTCCCATATGAAGCTGGGCTTTTCAACAACATAAAATTTGAAGTAGATAATGAGGGTAATGCTTACCTATTAGGAAAGCACTTTTTTGAAAAATCCAAAGATGTAGTAAAGAATAGACCGAATTTTGAATATATCCTTGAGGCATATTCAGAAAAAGGAGAACAAGTTGATCGATATCAACTAGATGATAAATTGAAGCTCATCACCGATTTGACTTTCGAAGTGAATAATCGCAATGAGATTATTTGCACTGGCTTTTATACCAATAAAGTTAAATCAGGAAATGGCTTCTCAGTATCAGAGTCTATCCAAGGGATTGTCTTTTTCAAAGTAGACAACAATGAAAAGAAAGTAGAAGAAAAGAAATTTACCAAATTTGATCTGGACTTTATAACGCTGAATGAAAATGAAAATCAAAAGAGACGAGCCTTAAAAAATGATCAAGACAATATTCAAAAAAATGATCCTGCCCTGTATTCATATGACTTTAGAGATGTTATATTGAGATCGGATGGGGGAGTGGTTGTGATTGCGGAGCAATTTTTTACTGAAACGATTGACCGTAGTGTGAATAGTTTTAATCAAGGATTTAATAATCGTACTTTTCAGAATGAAACGAGATATAACTACAACGAGGTGATTGTTGTGAATATTCGCCCAGATGGTACTATTCAATGGGCTAACTCTGTACCAAAATATCAATCCTCTTCAAATATTGCTACTAGACGGTTTTTATCTTTTGGAAATGCCAATATCGGAAACAAGATCTATTTGCTATTTAATGAAGATCGTAATATTCTCGGTGCAACCGGAGGTGCATCTGTCTTCAAAAATAGAGATGCTCTAGCTCTTGCGGAGCTGAATAAGAAAGGAGAATTGAGCATCTATATGGTTGCAGATACGGATGAAATGAATTCCTTAACTATCCCAACACTCACCAAGCAAATCGCTCGTAAAGAGCTGCTCATCTACAGTGTAAACAATAATAGATTTAGAATCGGTCGGTTGAAGTTAAAGTAAGAATCTTCTGTTTAGCGCTTTAGTTATGCGAATAAATTCTATATGTAAAATAGATATTTTTTGTATACCTTTGACTTAATCGAGTTAGTAGCAAAGAAACTTACATAAACCAGTGAAAGAAGCAAACAATAGCAGTGCTTCCTATCAGATTGCCATTTTTGCATCTGGTAGAGGAAGCAATGCAGAACAAATAATAGACTACTTTTCAGATAATCCCTCCGTCAACATCTGTTTAATTTTGTCTAACCGAAGTAAAGCAAAAGTGTTAGAGCTTGCTGAAAAAAATCATATTCCCACACTGATTACTACTCGAGACGAGTTTTATCATTCTGATAAAATCACGAAAAACCTAGTAAAATATAACGTTGACTTAGTTGTCTTAGCTGGATTTCTATGGCTTATACCTGCATATTTGGTAAAAGCGTATCCAGATAAGATTCTTAATATTCACCCTGCACTCTTACCAAAGTTTGGTGGGAAAGGTATGTATGGTATGAATATTCACAAAGCAGTGCATAATGCTAAGGAAAACGAAACCGGAATCACTATTCATTACGTAAATGAAGTGTACGATGACGGTGAAGTGATTTTCCAAGCAGCTTGTAAATTGAGCGGAGAAGATACTCCAGAGCGCATTGCAGAAAAAGTACTTGCCTTAGAGCACCATCATTTGCCTCGCGTAATCGAGCAAATAATCAATACTAGGCAATAAAAAACAAAACAATGAATAGGTTATTTTTAATCAGTTTGATTTTCGTGATGTGTATGCCTCTTTTCGGGCAAGATAAAAATACCGTATCTTGGAAAGGGTATAAAAAGCAAGCTGAAGAGCTCATTAATATGAGACAGTATGCTAAGGCAGCTATGGCGTATGAGAATGCTTACAAGCTGAAAACGCAACGAGGAGATTTTTTGAAGCTTGCTGCAGAAAATTATATGCTGGAAAGAGACTTTTCCAATGCTGCACGTATATTCTCTATAATCGTAAACAATCCAAAATATAGGAATGTAAGGTTGGACTATGCTTATAGTTTGAAACAAAGCAACCAATATGAGGAGGCGATGATCATTTTTGCCAGTCTTTTAAATGAGATTAGCAATAGCAAACTAGAAGCTAAAATCAATAATGAAATAATGGGCTGCCAATTTGCCCTTGATCAACTAGAAGGATATGATGTCAAGCCATACGGAATAGATATTGCCCAGCTAGACTATAGTATAAATAGTGAAAAGTCAGATTTTGCTCCCTTCCATGTATCTGATACTAAAATGTACTATTCTACCTTACAAGATGGTAACGCAAAGATTAGATCTAGTGCATGGGTTGATGGAGAGTGGGCAACCGGTTCAGAGACTAAAGGCTTCGCGGCATTCAAAAACAAACACTTTTGTAATGCGATAGTAAATGCAGAAGACAATGAGATGTTTTTTACCATTTGTGATGAGGATCAAGTTTGGGGAGGATTGTCTTCTCGTTGTGATTTGTACCGTTCAAATAAAAAAGGTAAAGCTTGGGGACAACCTAAGAAATTAAACTCAAATATCAATTTTGATGGCGCTACGAATACTCAGCCTTGTGTGATAACTCGTAATGAACGCCAGTTTCTTTATTTCGCTTCCAATAGACCTGGAGGTCAAGGAGGTATGGATATATGGGTATCTTCTAGAGTATTAAATAATGAAAAGTCTCAGTTTGAGGCAGCTATAAATTTAGGGCCTAATATTAATACAAGTAGTAATGAGATTACTCCATTTTATAATCACTTAGACGGAATCCTATACTTCAGTTCTGATGGACACTTGAATATGGGGGGCTTTGATATTTTCAAATCAGTTGGTGAAGGATTTAGTTGGTCTAAAGCTGAAAATATTGGTTTACCAGTTAATACAGGAGCGGATGAGAAATACTATACTTTAGCTGGTGCAAATACCGACGGATATTTTGTATCGAATAGACTGTTTGGAGAGACAAAAAACTCTACTACGCATGAAGATATATTCACATTCAAGAATTTACCTCCACACTATTTTGTAGAGGGATCTGTCATGGATCAGCAAAGTATGAATTGGATTGAAGATGCACAGGTGTACTTATATGAAATGAAAGAGGAAACTGAAGATCGTAGATTATTGTCTATTAAG
This sequence comes from Saprospiraceae bacterium, assembly GCA_023299965.1. Classification (GTDB taxonomy): domain Bacteria; phylum Bacteroidota; class Bacteroidia; order Chitinophagales; family Saprospiraceae; genus JALZVN01. The sequence continues at coordinate 7,247 of JALZVN010000099.1, forward strand.
AATGCAAAGGGAGGACATTACAATTTCCGTTTGTTGGTGGACAAGAGTTATCAGCTTGGTGTAGAGGCAGATGGTTATGCTACTAATGTTGAGTTTGTTAATACTAAGAATGAAAATCTTTATGTACAAGAAAAGAACATAAAGCTCTTTACTGGAGATCAAGATAATGCAGTTGCTTCCGTAGATGGATTATTGTCATCTGATGCAGTTGCAGTTGCCCCATCGGCTACTATTGATAGCCCCATTAAAAATACTAAAGTAGCTAAGCAGCAAATGTCCGATATTCAGCAGGAAATAGCAGCTACAACTCCAAAAGAGCCTTTCGTGATAGGTGGACCACAACCCAGTGCAGAAGCGCCTTCGATAAAGCCTACATTGGATACTGCAAGTACGGCAACTAGTGCATCCACACCAAGTACTGCAACACCGTTAGAGCCATTCGTTATCGGAGAAACTAAGCAAGAAACAGCTACTATAGCAGAACTAAAAGATACGCCTGCTATTATTGCATACATACCAACACCGGAACCAACACCGGCACCTACTTATACCAAAAGTACTACTTCTAATACAACGAGCAGTTACGCTGCTCCATCAAGTTCAAGTACTACCTATACAGAGTCCTCTAGGTCTACAGAGGCGTATATTGCGAATAGCATAACGTCTTCTAGTACCTCTAATACTTATGCTGCTACAACGACAAACACTAGTAATTTTGTATCTAAAGGAGCAACTGTTCCTTCAGGTACCGGGATTTATACATACGATGAGTACAATAATAAATTTAATAAGCAGGGAGGATCAGTGACTGCTGTGGATACCTACTCATCATCTACTAGTTATACAGAATCAAGTGTTAACGCTAGTGAGATTACATCAGTACCCGTTAGAAACACTTTTAAAGCATCTTCTTCAAAAGTTGTATCTGGATCTAGTTATAAAGTACAAATTGTAGTTGTGGAAACGCACAATCCCAATCATCGCAGATATGATGGTATTAGAAATTTAGGCTTTGACTTAAACACAGAATATCTTGAAGATAAAGGTTGGACAAGAGTTCTTTTAGGAACTTATAGAACTGAAGCGGAGGCTAGAGAAATTGTACAAACTGCAAAATCTAGTGGATTCAAAACAGCTTTTGTTGTTCAGTACCAAGATGGGGAAAGAAGAGGTAGAGTAAATTAATTTGATAAGAGTACTGAATTGATTTTTCTAATCAGGTAATAGAGTGCCATAGCGTTGATTAAAGCCGGCTATCCCTTGAAGTCCGCCAGTATGAATAGCAATGATACGGCTGCCTTTTGGAAAAGAGTCTTTTTTGATTAAATCAAAAATACCGTACATCATCTTACCTGTATAGATTGGATCTAAGGGTATTTTATGCGCCTCATAAAAACTCAGCATGAAGTTTAAAAGAGATACTTTATGCTTTGCATATCCACCGAAATGATACTCGGTGATTAAGCTCCAGTTTTTATACTTGGTATTATTGTAATCCAAGGTCAATTGATTTATGTCCTCCCTCAAGAAGTCTCCTTTTAAAGCTGAAAAGACAAGCACATTTTTGGTTTGATTTATGCCACATAATATTCCCCCAGCAGTACCACCAGTACCAGCTGGACAACAAACAAAATCATATGGCTCCGGGATGTCATCCACAATTTCTCTACATCCCTTTAAGGCAAGTAGATTCGTTCCTCCTTCAGGAATAATATACGCATCAGGATATGTTTTTCTAAGCCTGACCCATTCCTGCTTCTGAGTATACTGTCTGTAGGTTTCTCGATCCGAAAAGATTAGTTGCATTCCATCTTTTATGGCTCCCGAGAGGGTAGGGTTGAGTGAATTTGGTTCTTCTCCTCTAACTATCCCAATGGTTTGCATATTATTGATTCTTCCTGCAGCGGCGAGTGCTGAAAGATGATTGGAGTACGCTCCTCCGAATGATAAAACGCTCGCAAAGCCCTTTGATTGAGCATATTCAAGATTATACTTCAGTTTTCGCCATTTATTTCCGGGAATTTCAGGAAAAAAGAGGTCTTCCCGTTTAATAATTAACTGTATGCCTTTTTCTTCTAAAACCCTACCGGTTAATTTCTGAAATAACCCATTATTTATCATAATTCTCTGTAAATCAGATGAATGAATATATTTTGTTTTGTAATGTGAATACCTTTGCTGTATCTTTGCCGTACACTAAGGCAACGAAACTTAATTTTTTTTCCAGGTTACCTGGGTCACACTATGAAACACTTTATCATGAAACAAGATAAGATTAAAATCAAAGGCCTAAAGATAAAATCTATTGTTAAGCTTGCGCCTAAAAGTCAAGCGAATCTTAGCCCTAGAGGCGGAGGATATACTTGGGTTGGTTAGAATGAATTATTTCTCATAGATCGAATAAAGTTAAAAATAGGCTACCACTATATATTTCCGAATCAGGATAAACTCAAATTTAAACTTGCAGAAATTCTGGAAGAGTTTCATCTTAGCCGATGAATGGATTTAATAGAGGTTCCCTACAAATATTGATGCGTAATTAAACGCTTACAAATTAATTAAAAAAGTGGTGCTATCTTCGCATCACTTTTTTTGTTACCTGGTATGTATACCTAAATTTCAATCTTCATAATGACGAGTAAAGAATTAAGTCTTAAGCAAAGTGTTTTTGCAATGAAATGTCCTCGCTGTCGGACTGGAGATTTGTTTTCTACGAAGAGTAGTTTTAACTACAAGCATCTTACTGAAATGCCTAAATCCTGCCCAGTATGTGATCAAAACTATTTGCCAGAGCCAGGATTTTATTATGGTGCAATGTTTATTTCCTATATCGTTTGTGGATTTTGGTTTTTGGGATTTATTGCGATTTGTATGTTTGCCTTCGATTTATCTGTAGATACATCTTTCATACTATTGATTATTATGGTAGCTGCCTTATTTGGATGGATCTTTAGAATATCTCGGTCCATATGGATTCATATCAATGTCAGATATAAACCCTCCGCCATTAAAAGTAAGCAAGCTAAATCATAGCCTAATCGGCATTGCATAAGTTAGTTCTTTCCTTTTCTAAAAAATTATTTTTTCACTTTTTTTCAACTTGGTATGCAGCATTTTTGCATGTTATGCTATCTTACATCTAGACGAACCAATTTAAACAATCGCATACTATGAAAAACCAGCTTTTTTTAATGCTCACCTTTTTGTTTATTACCACTCAATGCTTTTCGCAAGCTTGGACTGATGTCGGTCTCAAACTCGGAGGTGGTACGAGTTGGTTGATAGATAGAAATCTATTTGATGATAATACTTATGTACACGATATTAGTGGAGCATTCAATTTTGGAGCAAAAGCCAGCTTGAATATTGGCGATAGGCATAGTATTTCTTTTGAAGCGATGATATCCAACATGAAGCAAAATTTTGATTATGGATGGACTGATGATAATGGTATTCGTATTGAAGGGAGAAATGAAGTCCAATGGACAAATTTAGATTTGTACTTGCTATATAGATTTTATAGCCAAGGTGCCTTTTCAGAGTTTGGAATCATGCGTTCGCAGGTACGTTCTGTCGAACATTTTGATCCCTTAGCAGGTTTCGCAGATTTTACGGATGTGACGGGCAACTATCAAGACTACTTATCTGCCGTTTTTGGAGGAGGTGCCTTCGTAGCGGGTTCAGAAAGATTTACACTGATGCTTGGAATCAGAATTCACTTCGCATTGACAGATTTTATCTCTGAGCAAGGACAAGATTTAGAATCTTTGCAGGGGCAAAACCAACAGTTTGCATTTCCTAGTACTTTTAGAAATGATTTTACCGGTCTTGAAAACGATCCTTACTTAGATCAAAGTATTACGCGTCCTATCTTAGTGGAGCTTTTGGCAGAGTTCAATTTTGGGATAGGCTATTTTGCTAGAACAATCTGCTCAGGTCGTGTCAGATGGTTTGGTGGCTAAGACCAGACGAGCAACAAGTTTTTCACTCCTCAAATTTCACAATAGACTGTCGCTCACGATTGACTACGAGTTGGGTGACATCAGGTCTCGAGTAGTGCCCACCTACGTCAAAGTTTTGTCTTTCTCTTAATACCATTTTGTAGTCTATCTCCGCTACCAACAATTCTTCTTTATTTTTGAGTGGCGAGATAATGAATTCACCATCAGGTCCTGCTATACAAGACCCCCCATTTGCCATTATCTTAGGTGCATGCTTTCTGATTAATTTTGCGTGAGGCACGCTGTCTGGTATTTCATTTCTTTTCAGTATTCCGCAAACAGATATGACATATGAGCGAGACTCTTTCGCTATATATCGAGTAAGGTCAATCGTATTTCTTACATTTCCTGGCCACAAAGCAACATGCAGATTTTCTCCTTGACCATACAAAGCAGCCCTTGAAAGAGGCATCCAGTTTTCCCAGCAGTTTAGCGCCCCGAGTGTAAATGCTTCATGGGGAAAAGTACGTAAGCCATGACCATCTCCAGTAGCCCATACTAATCTTTCCTCATAGGTGGGCATCGTTTTTCGATGTACATTTTTTATCTCTCCATTTGCATTGATGTATACCAAAGAACAATAACAACTGTGCCCTCCTCGGTTGGCAGCTTTCTCAATCGTCCCTAAAATAACTTCGATTTTATTTTTCCTTGCGGCTTCGCAAATATCAGCCAGATCTCCGCCTTCCACAGAAATAGCTTGGCTTACATAGTGTGCATATAGATCCTTCTGCACATCAGATTCAAATTTTGCTCCATTCGTCAACTCCACCCAAAATGGGTATCCAGGAACCATAGCTTCACCAAAAGTAACCAAACTGCATTTTGCTTTTTTTGCTTTGGTGATGTATTTCGCTACCTTCTTTAAAGTTTCCTTCTGATTGAGCCAAACTGGAGATATTTGGGCAATACCAACTTTGATTTTCTGCTTCATAATATATATAACGCATGGACTTTGATTTTGATTTGGGAGTGCCCACTGACATCCGAGGAAAATCGGATATCAGGGTCGGGCTTTGCATGACTCCGCTTACGCTTCGGTCTATAGTATGATTCCTACGTCATCATACTATAGACTAGCCAAATACTCGGCTATCATTTCTATCCCTCACTCACAAGAAATAATTGGTTTTTGAGGTAATTAGTATGACAAATCTTCACTCTTTAGGGCCAAATAGGCGATATGATTCGTTATCGTCAAAACAATTACATCACAGTCGCCTTTTATCATGTTACACTATCAAGTATAAGAAAATCTACAAATGAGATCTATCGTTACCTTAGAAATGCTTTTTTCACTGATTATTAGTATTGTATGTCCGTTTGGTTTACATGCTCAGCATTTTGATCCTATTGAAGATACTACACCTAAAAGACTCGTTCACGAGATTGAGACTGGCTTTTTTGTAGGTGGATCAGGGTCAGTTTACTTTTTTACCTACAACTCTGCACTCAGTTTATCAGTGGCTACAGGATGGCAACTTCAAGAGGATGTCACACTGATGGGAGCCATTGGTATAGAGCAAAATCTCGAAGGAACGCTCTATCCCTTGACTGCAAATCTAAAGAAGTATTTTGGAGAGCGCAATAATCAGTTTGCTACATTACAAGCGGGATATTCATTTGGTAGTGGAGAAAATGAAAATTCTAGCTTTGGTTATGGTGGTGGGCTAGCAGCAGGTTTATCATATGGACACAATTTAGTTCGCATAAAAACGTCTAAAATATATGCTCAGATGGGATATAAGTTACGACAAACTAATTTGACTTTTCAACCTTTCGATGGCAGTGGTACGATCAATGATAAACTTGATAATCATTTTTTAGCCCTTCA
>JALZVN010000100.1 GCA_023299965.1 Saprospiraceae bacterium
GAGAATGAAGCATTATTGAAAGATGGAGACTTAGTCGCGGCCCTACTAAATAGAAAGCAGTTTGACAATCTCATCAACAATGAAGACATCAATGAGTTAGCAGGATTTGAAATTGGCGACACCCCCTTGCAGCGCATCAACCAGCTATCTGACATCTTTAGTCTCAATGCAAAAGCCATAGAGAACGACTATGAGATGATAACTAAGAAGAGAGAATCTATGCCTCTCCCCTCTCATGTGAGAGCGTTGGGAAGGGAAAATATATTTATCGAAGAAGGCGCAGAAATATCTCTTTGCATGATCAATGCGACTGAGGGACCTGTATACATAGGCAAAAATGCCAAGATCCTAGAAGGCTGTCTAATCAGAGGTCCTTTTGTACTAGGTGATCATTCTGTACTCAAGATGGGGGCTAAGATCTACGGTGGTACGAGTATAGGTCCACACTGCAAGATCGGCGGAGAAGTAAATAACATCGTAGTACAAGGCTACTCTAATAAAGGGCACGATGGATATCTAGGAAATGCTGTGATTGGGGAGTGGTGCAATTTAGGTGCCGCTACTAATAATAGCAATCTCAAGAACAACTATAGCGAAGTAAAGCTGTGGGACTATAGCAGTAGAAGTTTCGCCAAGACTGGACTACAGTTTTGCGGACTGATCATGGGAGATCATTCTAAGGCTGGCATTAACACCATGTTCAATACAGGTACCGTAGTGGGTATGGCTTGCAACGTTTTTGGAGCTGGATACCAAAAGAACTTTATTCCTTCATTTTCTTGGGGTGGACCAGACAGCAGTTACAAAACACATCGCGTAGACAAGGTTATCGAAACCGCAAATCTAGTCATGCAACGCCGTGGTCATAAACTGGAAGAGATCGATGAGAATATCATGAAGCATGTATTCAATGCATCTTCAGAACATAGAGGCTGGGAACGCCAACGCAGTAGCTAATAGCCTATGGTGCCTACTTGGAAAAAGTATCTCAGCTACATCAAGGAGATGCACATTGAAAGTGCTCCTAGCGATATCAATCCACATCTATATGTGAGTATGGAGAAAGGCAAGCTTCAGCTTTGTACACAAAACGCCATATACTCCTATGGCGAAAACTACCACAACTTTGCGGAGACATTTGCGCAACTAGACTTAACGCATATAAGTAATGAAGAAGTCTTGATCTTAGGTTTTGGCTTGGGAAGCATCCCTATCCTTTTGGAAAACTCATTTGGCACTAGTGCGCAGTACACAGGCATAGAGCTAGACGAAAATGTACTTTATCTATATGACAAGTACGTGGGAGATACTATCCAGAGCCCGATCCAACTGATCTGTGCAAACGCTGAGATATATGCGGCAACTTGCCAACAAAAATACAAGCTTATCTGTAGTGATATATTCCTTGACAATGAGATACCAGACGCCTTTTTTGAACTAGATTATATAGAGCATGTAGCTCGTCTGGTTGATTCTGACGGATTAGTTATACTCAACACACTCGCGCTCACAGAAGCCAATCAGCAACAATCCGACGCTTATTTCGAGCAAATTTTCAAGAAAGTCTTCCCAGAGGCGATCAAATTAGAAGTACACCACAACTATATGTTGCTGAGTCATAAGACTTGGCTACAATAAGCGCTATTTTGACCTAAAGGTGAAAATTAAGCGTCACATCTTATCTCATTTTGATGTCTTTTAGGTTAAATTTGTATTCTAAAAGATTTTAAATATGTTTTCAATCAATATATATGTCAAGTTCGGACTAATGGCTTTAGGGCTTATAGGTGGCTTGATATTTACATTTATGAGTGGTTTTGGGTTTTGGTACGCGATCTGGTTTTGGTTGCTGTTTATCATTATGACCGTCAGTTACATCTTTATGGGTACGGTACAGTCTGCCGGTACGCTTATGCAGGATATGAAATTTGCAGAAGCTGAGAAAAGGCTCGATATGACGTTCAAGCCAAACTGGCTATATACCACTTACCGCGCTTTGTACTTCTTGCTCAAAGGGTCTATGGCGATGCAACGCAAAGACAATGACGAAGCGGAGATGTGGCTCAATAAAGCACAAGCAATAGAATTGCCATCAGACGATGAAAAAGCAATGGTTGCACTTCAATTGGCCTCTATCAACGCCAACAGAGGAAAGTGGAGTGTCGCTGAAAAGCACCATCGTACGCTAAAGAACTTAAATATTCGTACACCACAGATCAAATCTCAAGTAGCGGAGTTTGATAAGATGATGAAAAATAAAGGCGCTATCAAGCAAGCATCTAGAATGAATAGAGGCGGGATGCCGATCAAGCCGGGTGGCAAGAGACGCCGACCGAAGATTAGATAATTTATTAGTAGTCGTAACATAAATAAAAAAACCAGTGCCTTCGGCACTGGTTTTTTTTATTAGTAGAGATACAAACTAATACCATTTGTAGTATAAAATGGCGTGCAAGATTTTAGATAGAAATGATCAAGGTCGAGGTGACCGCCCGCTGCGCAGCTATATTGATCCGGCGGATCAATATAGGAAGGGAACTGTCGAAAATTGGAGACAGCATGTAAAATCTCTGTATAATAGCCTTAGCTATTAGGTCCCGATAGCTATCGGGATTTAACGAAGAGGCCTGCCTGCGGTAGGCAGGTTGATTTTTTGTATCAAAATATATGCGTCATTTTAAACTTCAATTGGTATAAGTCCTCACTACCCCATCTTTTTTTGTCAGCCTATGCACAATCGAATTCAGCAACAAGAGTATAGAAATCAACCCTGCAATCCTTGCGATAAAATCTCCCCACTTGGTATAGAAGGTAATCTCATCGTTGAATTTAATTTTACTATTCAAAACCGCGTCTACTTCATAGTCTGTAGCCTCTAGGATATCCCCTCGCTGATTGATATAGCCAGAAGATCCCGTATTGGCTGACCTCGCAACACTTCTTCTTGTTTCTATAGCTCTTAGGGAAGCAAACTTCAAATGCTGTCTAAAGCCTGGTGAATCATCCCACCATCCATCATTGGTAGCAATAAAAATGGCATTTGCTCCATTGCGAATATACTCTGTACAATACTCACCATAGATAGATTCATAACAGATTACTGGTGCTACAGCATGTTCTCTGGGCGCATCCCAAAAGACATCTCGTTCAGTTTGAATTCCATTTCCCGATACGGTGCCTCCCAAATAATCAATAAATCCCTCCATAAAATAGAAAAGTCTAGCATAGGGAAATATCTCCGTTCCGGGCACCAATATCGACTTCTTATAATATTGTAAGGTATCTATCTCATTACTTACTTGCACCGCGGCGTTGTAGGATTCTAAATAAGTAATAGCCCCCTTAGCACTATATCTTCTACGCGACTTTCTAGGTATCTCCGTAGAATCTCTTGTTTGTATGAAGGCACTAGCGCCAGACACAATCTTCAAGTTTGAAAATTCAGCCAAATCTCTTTTGAGCCTATTCAGATAAGTATGCCTTTCTGGTTCTCTCAAGTCAACACGACGGACCACCGTCTCAGGCATCAATACATAGTCCGTCTCAGCATCTATTTTACTTTTGATCTGAGAAAACATTTTGGTATACTGCCTACCTATCGAAATTTTAAATTTTTGATAATGCGGCTCATAATTAGGTTGGATGATTAATACTTTTTTGTCTACCCCTTTTTCTTGATGTGTAAAATACATACCCAAAGAAATAACTAATGGTACCAGTACCAAGACAATTGGAGTAGTCAATTGCTTCCATCTCAAATTCCACACTTCATGCTTTTGGATAGCACTAAAGAGCATATAGTTGACCAACAGAATCCATAAACTTCCGCCAAAGACACCTGTGTATTCATACCATTGCGCCCAAGAAGGATACTGCGCAAAACTATTCCCCAGCGTTAGCCACGTCCATGTCAACTCCCAATATTGGTCCATCTTTTCATAGGTAATCCAAAAGCCGATAAAAGCCCAGGCATGCAGATTTGGCTTGAGGTATCGCTTACAAAATGAATACAGCATGAATGGAATAGTCATCAATGCCGCATTGACAAAATTGGCAAAGATCCCTCCCCCTAATGAAGAATTACTTACCCAAAATGTAGAGAGAATATTCCACACTAGAAAGGTGTGATAGGCATAGAGCGCTATCTTCCAAAACGGCTTCTCTTCTTGTATGCTGACTTCATGCTCCACTTTTAACAAGGGAATAAATCCAATAAATAACAAGGGAGTCAGCGGCATGGTCGGAAAGCCCAGATATAAAAGTACTGCAGATAGCGTACTTAAAGTAGTCCATCTTATCCTCCATTCATTGCCATAAAAAAATCGACTCCTAAGTAGTGTGATAAACGCAGTAAGGAGAATCAAGAAAAACATAGACCTATACCCCCAGAATCCTTGTGCTTCGGTAAGTCTATGCATATCATAGCCCACTACACATAGCAGTATCGTGATGATAAGCAAACTGATATACCTTACTTTCTTTAACATGTTTCTCTCAATATTTTAAAAATGTATAGTTAGAGGTACCTCAAAGTATATTTATCTTACAACCCATCCAGAGCCAAAAGGCTTATTGGGACTCACCAAGCAGAGTTCTCCACTTTCATTTTCAGCCATAAGGATCATACCCTTTGACTCTACGCCTCTAATTTTTCTCGGGGCCAAATTCGCTAATAAAAGCACCTCCAGGCCTATCAAATCTTCTGGCTTATAGTGTTTAGCTATACCGGATACTACTGTTCTTTCTTCTATCCCCATTCGTACTTGTAGCTTCAAAAGCTTATCTGCTTTTTCTACTTTTTCAGCACTCAAAATCTTTGCAGTACGAATATCCATCTTGGTAAAATCATCAAAAGAAATGGTATCCTTTATAGGCTCTGTCTTAGGCAATGAGTCTTCTATAATTTTCAGAAGTTTTCCTTTTTCTCTTTCTATTAAGTCCATACGTGTAGAATCTTTTGGATCATTTATTTTAGCAAAAAGCAATTGCGGCTTACCAATTTGGTGCCCTGATTGTATTACTTCTTTATTATTTGACAAACTGTTCAATACTTGTTCTATAGAGCTCGTATCCACTTGCAGTATTGAATTTATTTTCTTTGCGCTGAAAGGCAAAAAGGGTTCAGCTATTGCGCCTAGAATCCCTACTATTTGAATGCAATTGTTCAAACAGTCCTTTATTTCTTGACTATCTGGATCTGCCTTATACATCTTCCAAGGAGAGACGTCTTGAAGGTAAGTATTCCCTAAAGAAGACACTTCCATCATTTTCAAAACAGCGTTTCGGAAATTAAAATCTAAAATTTCTGATCGGTACTCCTCCAACAAAGTTTTAATGTCCCCAATTTTATCCATCGCGTCACCGCTTGCAGCTGGCACTACTCCATCGAAGTATTTATTGCTCAGTACGACTACGCGGTTTATAAAATTGCCCAAATTAGCAACCAGTTCATTATCGTGAAATTCTACAAACTCATCCCACTTGAAATCGCTATCCTTATTCTCAGGCATATTTCGAATCAGCGCATATCGTAGTGCATCTTCTTTATTTTCGAAAGCTGTAAACTCTTCTAAGTATTGGTGAATTTCTATTCCCCAGTTTCTTGATTTTGAAAATTTTTGTCCTTCAAAATTCAAGAACTGATTGGCGGGCACGTTGATCGGTAAGTTATAGTCCCCATGCGCTTTGAGCATAGCAGGAAATACAATACAGTGAAAAACGATATTGTCTTTCCCTATAAAGTGAATCAACTGAGAGTCCTCGTCTTTCCAGTAAGACTCCCAATCTTTATTATTATCTAAAGCCCATTGCTTGGTTGCCGAGATGTACCCTATCGGTGCATCGAACCAAACGTAGAAAACCTTCCCTTCGGCATCATCTAATGGCACATCAATCCCCCAAGACAAATCACGTGTGATAGCTCTTGGTCTCAAATCATCTAACCAAGAAAGACACTGCCCTTTCACGTGTTTTTTCCATTTCTTGGCATCATGGTGTGGTTTGCCGTCCAACAGACCATCATTGATATATGGCTTCAACCATTCACTGTGTTGATCTAATTTAAAAAACCAATGTTTCGTTTTTCTCAGACTTGGACTTTTCCCACTCAAAGTCGACAATGGATTTATCAATTCTGTTGGGGATAGATCTGTCCCACAATTTTCACATTGATCTCCATAGGCGGCATCATGGCTACACTTTGGGCAAGTTCCTTTGATGTATCTATCTGCCAAGAACTGATCATATTCCTCATCATAGTATTGCTCTGATTCTTTCACCTCAAAGTCATCCCCATTTTCATACATGTGTGTGAAGAATTCTTGAACCGTTTCATGGTGCAATTTTTCACTCGTACGGTGGTAGATATCAAAAGACATCCCTAATTTCTCAAAAGAGCTTTTATTCAGTGTATGATATTTATCAATGATTTCTTTAGGGCTAATTTTTTCCTTCTTAGCACGAATCGTAATAGACGCTCCATGCTCATCAGAGCCGCATACCCAAACCACATCTTTGCCCATAGATCGCAAAAAGCGCGCATATATGTCTCCAGGGAGATATGCACCGGCAAAATGCCCTAGGTGTAGCGCTCCATTTGCATAAGGTAAGGCTGAGGTAATAAGGTACTTATTAGGTTCTTTTTGCATGTGTTGTTATTTAGATGCGAATATAAGCCATTACCCATTCAAGCTTTTCAAAAACGTCAAGTATTTGGGTATTTTTCAGTACAGAAGTACGCTATATTGGGAAAATCCACATCTAATCCAAAAAAGAGAGTTCTGGGAGGACTTACGTTGTATTATCTCCAATAACTTATTTAAAAATACCTTAACTTTGCTGCAAGTGCTTAAATGATATCTATCAGGAAATGAGCATATTATAAATACATTTAATTCAAAACCAATATGCTTAAATGGGGAGTGTTAGGAACAGGCGAAGTGGCATTTGATGTAGCCTATGCCATCAATTTTGTTCCCAATAATGCAGTAAAGGGGGTGGCTTCGCGAAAAAGTGAGAATGCGAAGTGGTTTGTAGAGAACTTCAAAGACGCAAAGGCTTTTGAGAGCTTTGATGCACTCATCAATGATCCTGATATTGACATCATCTATGTCGCAACCCCAAATTCTACCCATGCTGATATGATGCGCAAGTGCATTGCTGCAGGAAAGCATATTCTATGTGAAAAACCATTCTGCCTCCATGAAGGGGAAGGTCTTGAAATCAAAAAAATGGCTAATAATGCAAACTTATTCTGCATGGAAGCCCTTTGGACAAGATTTATTCCGGCTACCCAGCAAGTGATAAATAAGGTAAAAAACGGAAAAATTGGTCAACTACGCTTTGTTAAAGGCAGTTTTGGGCACATTTTTAACAAAAGCCGGTGTTTTGATAAAGATCTTGGTGGTGGCGTTTTATTCGATTTGGGGATGTATCTGATCAGCCTAAGCTATCCCATCCTAGGAATGCCTGATGACTACAAATTTGCCCCAAGCTACGGATCTTCAAAAGTAGATGAACAAGCTAGTTTTACTTTTAGTTATAAAAGCGGTATTATTGCATCATTCCAATGCAGCTTTCTCAACGATCTTGAGAATACACTTGAATTTTATGGCGACAGTGGGATATTAAAATTAGGACCTCCTTTTTATAGAACATCACAAATTAGTTTTGATGCTCAACACTCACCTACTGGTGAACACCAAAAGGAGAAACGTAAAAATCCATATGGCTATCCGGGACCTATGCGCCAAGCACCTTACTTTAAGGAACGATTGAAGCCATTACTACCTTCAAAAACTAAAGTCAGTAATGTTCCTTTTAAAGGAAATGGATACCATTACGAAATTGAAGAAGTCTATAATTGCATTCAAAGTGGCAAGATAGAAAGTGATATTCTCCCGCTAGATCAAAGCATCAAAGTGGTTGAAATAATGAACAAATTATATAAATCTGAACCAGTCGTATAAGTGAGTAAGCGTAAATTAAATGTAGGAATTGTAGGTTGTGGATTTGTAGTCGACTACTACATGGATACCATATTCAACTACAAACAGTTGAACCTAGTAGGGGTAACGGATATCATCAATGAACGATCCGACAAGGTAAACGAGCACTACAAAGTTCCTGCCTTCAAAAGTGCTAAGGAACTTGTTGAAAAAACTGATCTTGACATTCTTATCAATCTCACCGACCCGCACAATCACTTTGAAGTTACCAAATTAGCATTTGACAACGGCATTCATGTGTATTCTGAAAAGCCAATCACCATGGACATCGAAGAGATTCGTGGTCTATACAAGATGGCTGATGAGAAAAACCTCTACCTCAGTACGGCACCTTGCAATCTATTGAGTCCTGCAGCGCAGACATTATTAAAAGCCGTCAAAGGAGGTAAGATTGGACAAGCAAGAGTTGCTTATGCAGAGATGGATGACGGACCAGTACACTTAATGAATCCTGAAAGATGGAAATCTAAGATGGGTGTTTCATGGCCAATCAAGGATGAATTTGAGGTAGGTTGCACTCTGGAGCACATCGGCTACGTGAGTAGTTGGTTGATTGCCATGTTCGGAAGGGTAAAAGAAATTACAGCTTTCTCTGATTGTCTTGATTCGCACAAGTGTTCTGACCTTATCGACCCTATTAACTCGCCTGATTTTTCTATTGCCATTCTGAAGCATGAGTCCGGCGTTGTAAGTAGAGTGACTAGTGGTATCATGGCACCAAAAAATAGAAGCCTCCAAGTTGTCGGGGACAAAGGAGTCTTAAGCGTGGAAGATACCTGGGATAATTACTGTCCCGTAAAATTTGAAGAATATACTTCCCTTAAGTTGAAAGCGAAGCGTAAGACCTACATTTCAAAAAATCCACTGTTCAGATTACTTTTTGGTCTCAGAAAAAAGACCATCACTCCTATCAAGAGAAAACGCTCTCTAAATCCCTTCCATAACAATATGGAAATGGACTTTTGCTTAGGAATTGCTAATCTGGCAGATGCTATCTTAAACGATACCAAGCCTACCTTCGATAATGAGTTTTCATTTCACATCAATGAGGTAAGCCTTCACACGCAGTATGCCCTCAACAAGGCTGCAGTCAAATTGAGTGACGGCATCAAGGCTAACAAAATCAAAATCTCTTAAGAAAATATGTTCCTTAGGAAATACAATTCTTGGTGCAGTAATCTGTACGTAGATTTCAAATAGTAATTTATAATTTAGGTGTATATGATTTGGGTGTGCCTCTTTCATTCGCTGAAAAAGCGAATGAAAGCGGCGGGTCGTTCGTTAGCCTGCCTGTCCGATAGGTAGGTCCACGTTCACTCTCGTCCTGCGGACCTCTTCCCTATCGGTCGAGTAGCTACCACCCCTCACACAAAAAAATCGTACGGATTGTATATTTCACCTTAGCTTTTCAAAAGCAATTTTATTCTTAAAAGCGTTAAAGAATCCTCAAAATCTAGTGTTCTAGGCAAGACAAAAAGCTGATATCCAACGCTTAGTCAAGCAAAATTACTTTAGGCACACAACTTTAGGATTGTGAACGTGTTTTATCTACATCAAATAAAAAAATATCTAAATCATGAAATACTTAATTCCAATCTTCATTGCAGCAATCGCAGTTGTATTCTTAAGCTGCACCTCTAAAACTTCATCTGTAGAAACAAGTGATGCGAAGGTGGTAAAGGTTATGAATAAGCCCGAGATGGAAGGTAAAGCAAAAGCATATTTTGCTTCAGGATGCTTTTGGTGCGTAGAAGCAGTTTACGAAAGTGTAAAAGGGGTAGATGAATCTATTTCTGGCTACTCTGGTGGACATACTAAGAATCCAACTTATGCTAGTTCAAACACTGGAAGAACAGGACATGCAGAAGCGGTAGAGATACACTATGATCCAGATGTGGTTAGTTTTGCAAGTTTAGTAGATGTGTACTTTGGTTCACAAAATGTAACGCAAGTTAATGGTCAGGGTCCAGATAGAGGTCCTCAATATAGATCTATCATCTTTTACCAAAACGCAGAGGAGAAGAAAATCATAGAGGACAAGATCGCCATGCTTAACAAAGAGCTAGCGCCAGAAAAAGTAGCTGCTGAAGTTATGGAGTTTGAAAAGTTCTGGGTTGGCGAAGACTACCACCAAAACTATGAAAGACTTCATCCAAATCAAGGGTATATCAAAGCAGTATCAATCCCAAGACTACAGAAATTTCAGGAGAAGTTTCCACACTTATTGAAGGATCATGATCACGCTACTCACTAAACGATACCCC
>JALZVN010000101.1 GCA_023299965.1 Saprospiraceae bacterium
TGTTTTTGCTGATTCTTATAGACAGAACAGGATATCAGGGTCCCTAATATTGGTTGATGAAGGTACCAACAATACGGTAGGTGCTGGAATGGTGATATAGGTATTTGGAGTAACCAAGTAGCAAGAGGTTTCGTAAAATCATGTGAAACCTATAAGATATAATGTACCAAGATTTACTTAATAAGGATAAAAAGATTTCCGTAATCGGCTTAGGTTACGTGGGGTTACCGATAGCGTTGGAATTTGCTAAACACTTTTCAGTCATTGGTTTTGATATCAATGATGCACGAGTCCAAATGATGAAGGAAGGGGTAGACCCTTCTAAAGAATTGGATTCTACGGCATTTGAAAATGTAGATATTTCCTTCACTTCGAATTCTGAAGATTTAGCAGATGCTCATTTTCATATTATTGCTGTCCCTACGGACATAAATGAGCATAAGGTTCCGAACCTGAGCCCGCTATTAAGCGCTTCTAAAACCCTCGGGAAATATATCAAAGAAGGGGATTATGTGGTCTATGAGAGCACTGTCTACCCAGGATGCACCAGTGAAGATTGTGTACCTACACTAGTAGGAGCAACACAAGATAGAAGACTAAGTGTAACAACTAATGGGGATATCCAAAAGCAATTGCTTAATCCAGGCATAGACTTTAAGTACGGATATTCGCCTGAAAGAATAAATCCAGGTGACAAAGAACATACGCTTACCAAAATTCTTAAAATCGTTTCTGGAAATGATCAGGAGGCTGTCGATGAAATCTCCAAAGTCTATGGACATATCATTACAGCAGGTATTTATAAAGCGCCAAGTATAGAAGTGGCAGAAGCTGCTAAGGTTATTGAAAATACTCAACGTGATATTAACATCGCACTAATGAATGAATTGGCGATGATCTTTGACAAAATGAACATTGATACGAGTGAAGTTCTCAAGGCCGCTGGTACTAAATGGAATTTTTTGAAATTTTATCCTGGCTTAGTAGGAGGGCACTGCATAGGCATTGATCCTTACTATTTGACACATAAAGCACAAAAAATGGGCTATAGCCCTCAAATAATTTTGAGTGGTAGACGAATTAATGATGGCATGTCAGCCTTTGTAGCCAAAAAAATGGTGCAAAAGCTCATCCAAAAAGGTAAAAACCCGCAAGATTGCAAAGTGCTCATTATGGGTATGACCTTCAAAGAAAATGTATCAGATATAAGAAATTCTAAAGTAGCAGATGTCGTTCGAGAATTGAAAGATTATTCCATAAACGTTCACATTACTGATCCTAGAGCATCAGCTACTGAAGTAGAACATGAGTACAACTTGTCCATGATAGAAGAAGTATCAGACTCGTATGATGCAGTGATAGTGGCTGTTGCGCATGAGGAATATAAAAATTTAGATAGTTCATACTATACAAAATTGATGAATGAAGATGCCATATTGTTTGACTTAAAAGGCATGTATCCAAAAGAATTATTTGACAACTTAGATTACTGGAGACTTTAAAAAATGAAAGTATTAATAACAGGTGGTGCAGGATTTATTGGTTCTAACTTGGTGAAATCATTTTTAGAGGATCCTCAATTTAGATTAATAAGAGTTTTGGATAATTTATCAACCGGTGATTTAAAAAACTTAGCTCCCTTTACAGATAACCCGAAATTTGAGTTCCTTAAAGGTGACATACGCGATTATGACACATGCATGAAAGCATGTCAAGGCATAGATAGAATCACGCATCAAGCGGCTTTAGGATCAGTTCCTCGGTCTATCAAAGATCCTATCACAAGTAATGCTGTGAACATAGATGGAACCCTAAATATTTTTACTGCTGCCAAAGAAGTTGGAATTGACAGAGTTGTTTATGCGGCTTCTTCTTCAACCTACGGTGACAGCGAAAATTTACCCAAAGTGGAGCATATCATAGGTAAGCCACTTTCTCCATACGCCATTACCAAATACGTGATGGAACTTTATGCAGATACTTTTCATGCACTATATGGTACCGACTTTGTAGGAATGCGATACTTCAATGTGTTTGGTTATAATCAAAGCCCCAAAGGTGCCTATGCTGCTGTAATTCCATTATTTTTTAAAGCAGCTATGAACAATCAAAGTCCTACAATCAATGGTGACGGCACCAACAGTAGAGATTTTACATTTATCGATAACGTAGTTAATGCCAATAGACTGGCTCTAACTTCTAGTAGCAAAGAAGCGATGAACCAAGTGTATAATGTAGCTTGTGGTCACAGAACAAATTTGAATGAACTTTGGGAAATGATACAGAATGTTTCGGATACTAATGCTGAAGCAAAACATGGCCCTAATAGAGTAGGAGATATTCCACATAGTTTGGCAAGTATAAGCAAGATTCAAAAAGCACTAGGCTATTCTGTACTTGTAGATGTCAAAAGTGGATTGGAGCTTGCCTATAGAGATTTTATATCTAAACATAAAGCCAATCAAACGTCCTAAGATACAAATGGTTGATTTGGTAGGGCAATACCAAAAAATCAAAAAAGAAGTTGATCAATCCATGCAATCTGTAATTGATTCTGCTAGGTTTATTAATGGTCCGATTGTAAAAGAATTCGAAAACAACTTAGCTCAATATTTAAATGTAAACCATGTCATAAGCTGTGCTAATGGTACAGATGCGCTACAGATAGCATTGATGGCTTTAGATTTAAAAGAAGGATCCGAGGTAATAGTACCTGCCTTCACCTACGCAGCTACAGCAGAAGTGATTGCTTTGCTAAAACTAAAACCTGTAATGGTTGACGTTGATCTGAAATCATTTAATACTACTTTATCTTTAATTGAAAAAGCCGTTACTCCAAAAACTAAAGTAATTTTACCTGTCCACTTGTTTGGACAATGTAGTGACATGGAAGAGATAGTTGAATTTGCCAAGCAAAAAGATATTTTCATACTCGAAGATAATGCTCAATCTATAGGCGCTATGTATCATTTTAAAAACGGATCTCAAAAAAAAGCAGGGACTATTGGAGATATAGGTACTACTTCATTTTTTCCCTCTAAAAATTTAGGATGTTTTGGGGACGGTGGAGCCATCTTTACAAACAATTCTGAACTTGCTTCTAAGATTAGAATGATTTGTAATCATGGTCAAGAAAAAAAATATTACCATTCTATAGTTGGAGTAAACTCTAGATTAGATAGTTTACAGGCTGCAGTTTTAAATGTAAAATTAAATCACCTGGACTCTTATATTGAAAAAAGGCAACGAGTTGCAGCTATATATGATGATTCATTTAGCCAGATTGAAGGAGTAGAAATACCATATCGTCAACCCAATTCATCACATTCCTTCCATCAATATACCTTAAAAATCAAAGGAGGACTAAGAAATGACTTGAAATCCATTTTAATGGATCAACAAATTCCTTCAATGATTTATTATCCATTACCGTTGTACAAACAAGAAGCTTACTCTAGTACCGTTAACAGTAATCTTTCTTTAGAAAATTCAGAGCAACTTTGTTTAGAAGTAATCTCACTCCCTATCCATACTGAAATGAATGCTATGGATAGCAATTATGTAGCTCAAGCGGTGGAATACTTTTTTAATTCATGACAAGTCCTATAAATTATTTTATACATTCCTCTTCCATCCTAGATGAGCATTGCAACATAGGGGCAGGTACTAAAATATGGCACTTCTGCCATATTATGTCCCATTGTGAAATAGGTAAGAATTGTATTTTAGGTCAAAATGTAATGGTGGCCTCTAGCGTAAAACTAGGTTCAAATGTCAAAGTGCAAAATAATGTTTCCATCTATGAAGGAGTCATTTGTGAGGATGATGTATTCTTAGGACCTTCGATGGTATTCACGAATGTTATAAATCCTAGAAGCTTTGTCAATAGGAAAAACGAATTTAAAAAGACAGTCGTTGGGAAAGGGTCTACAATAGGGGCGAATGCTACTATTATTTGTGGTAATAATATTGGGAAGTATGCCATGATAGGCGCTGGCTCGGTAGTTACTAAGAGTATCCCTAATTATGCTTTGGTTGTCGGAAATCCAGCTAAACAAATAGGTTGGGTGAGTGAATATGGAAATAGCCTAAGTTTTGATAATCAAAACATTGCGTTCTGTCCTTACACTAAAGAAAAATATCAACTATTGAATAATCAAGTTAAAAAGATATCCGGTTGAAAAATTTTCTTCTCATTGGCGCTGCAGGTTATGTTGCACCTAGACACATGAAGGCTATCAAAGAGACAGGCAATAATTTATTGGCTGCTCTAGACCCTAATGATTCGGTAGGTATTCTAGATTCTTATTTTCCAGATGCTGACTTTTTCACAGAGTTTGAACGATTTGATCGTCATGTTGAAAAGCTAAGAAGGAGCGGAGTTAAGATTGATTATGTAAGCATATGTTCACCAAATTATCTCCATGACGCACACATCAGATTTGCCCTAAGAATAGGGGCGAATGCCATTTGTGAAAAACCTATGGTATTGAATCCATGGAATGTTGACGCCCTTGCAGAAATAGAAAAAGAGTATCCAGGTAAGATTTATAATATTCTTCAACTTAGATTACACCCCAGTGTGATTGCATTAAAGGACAAAATTCAGAATGGTCCAGTCGATAAGGTTTATGATATAGATTTGCAATACATTACCTCAAGAGGGAAGTGGTATCATATCAGCTGGAAGGGAGATGAGAGTAAGTCTGGAGGTATTGCTACGAATATTGGTATACACTTTTTTGATATGTTGCTTTGGATTTTTGGAGATGTTGTGAAGAGTGAAGTTGCCGAACATTCTAAAACTAAAGCTGTTGGGAAACTACAACTACAAAGAGCGAATGTAAATTGGATGTTGAGTGTGAAGAGTTCCGATCTGCCTACTGAGGTTTCGAGCCAAGGAATTAGAACATATCGGTCTTTAAAAATAGGAGAGGATGAGTTTGAATTTAGTGGGGGGTTTGAGGATTTGCATACTAGGAATTATGAGGAGATGATGAGTGGGGAAGGATTTGGTATTGAAGATGTGATGAAGAGTATTGATCTTGTAAGCAAGACCAGGATAAATTGAGCTCGTTACAAAAATTGTCCAACATTAAGAAAGTCATTCCTGTAGACTTTCTTTCGATTATTAAAAAATCATCCATAGCGTTTTTCATCAAATGTAGTAATGCTGTAATCTCATTTGCATTTAATGTCATTCTAGCTAGACTAATAGGTGCAGAAGGGGCGGGAGTATATTATGTAGCAATTTCAGTTTCAACAATTTCTGTTTTGTTTTGTAGTTTAGGCTTCAATAACGTTTTACTTCGTTACGTTTCTATGTTTTCTGAGACAAAAGAATGGGGCAAAGTTAATGGTGTAATTAGAAAAACACTGATTATATCCTCTTCAATAGCTTTAATAATTAGTAGCCTTTTATTCCTAAATAGTAATTTTATATCCGAATTCTTTTTCTCTAAAAATGAGCTGTCAGAACCTATCAAACTAATGTCTTTAGCAATACTACCAATTACTATAATTTCATTGTCTCAAGATATTCTTAAAGGATTGGAAAAGTACAAAGAGGCTTTAATTGTTGGTGGTCTTTTAGTTCCTTTATTAGGAATCCCCCTTTTATTTATTTTTGTTAATTTATATAACATTGAAGGCGCTATTATGGCTTTCGTGATAAGTAATATATTGAGCTTAATCACTGCTTATTATTTTATAAATAAGCATGTTCCAAATTTTACTTTAAGGAAAGGAAATTTTGATAATAAATTGATTTATGGAATGAGTATTCCACTATTTATAATGGCAATAACAAACTTTTTGATTGTAGGTGGTGATCTTTTTATTTTAGGTATTTGGGAAAATAATCATAACATTGGTTTATACGGAGCAGCGAAAAGATTATCTATTCTTGTTGGTTTCATATTAATAGCTGTAAATAGTATTATTACTCCAAAGATTGCAAAGTATTATGCACAGGGAGAAATGAAAGCATTAAAAAACATTGCTCAAAGGTCTACACTTTTGCTAATAGTTTTGGCACTGCCAATATTTCTATTCATACTTATTTTTCCTGGATTTGTAATGTCCATTCTAGGAGAAGAATTTATAGATGGAAGTCTCATATTGATAATACTAGCTTTTGGTCAATATATCAATGTATCCACAGGATCAGTTGGATATCTATTAATTCTATCTGGACATGAAAAACTCATGAGAAATAATATTGTCTTTGTTTCAATTCTAGTTCTCGTTCTCTATATTTTATTAATCCCATCATTTGGAATATTGAGCGCAGCTATTATTTCCGCTTCTGGTTTAGTTTTACAAAATTTGATCGCTTTATTTTTAGTAAGACAAAAACTTGGATTTTGGGTTATACCAAGTATTAAATAAAAAATATTATGCATAAAATACTACAAAATTTTAAAGGGATAATAAGTCTTATAAAAAAAGTACCAGGGTTGTTTACAGCAATTAAATGGGTTGTAGTTCATATTCTTTACCCTTCCGGTCTTTTTGACAGTTATATATTGAATAATAAAAAATTACTTACTCCAGATTGGGAAAGTAGAATAAATGACGTTGTTATAAGTCCTGATAATAAAGACATACCTAGAGTGCCTGATGCAGGAAAAGTAGTGAGAGGAAAACAAATTATGCATAATGGTTTAAGAATAAATCTAGGTAGTTATTATGGCCCTGAATTTGTTCAAATGTTTTACAAAAATAAAGGCGTCCATGAACCACAGGAAGAAAAAATATTTCAAGAAGTACTTAAAGA
>JALZVN010000102.1 GCA_023299965.1 Saprospiraceae bacterium
CCCCACTTACATCAAAATTACTCATGGACAATGCCCAACCATCCTTTAAAGCTAGAATGCCTTTTTGACCATTGTGATTGGCTACCACAAATCTCGCATCTCGCTCTAAGTCTAAAGTGATCATTCCATTTCCATTCGTGTTAGCCGTCCTGATTTTTTGTTGCTGAAAATCAAAAATATCTACACTTGCGTTTGAAATAGGCTGAGCAGTTCTAAGATCTAAGCAAGTAATAAACAGACTACCATCATCTCCCTTTTTCGCTAGCACACCTAGATTACTAGAATAAATCTTTCGCTTTATAAAGCGACTAGAATTATAGAATCCGCCTTTACATGGATTATCTCTATCTTGGTAAAACTCATCGTAGTAGCCACTCCGACCATAGTAGGAACTACTCCAAGAGCTATAGTTTTTATTTTCATCTACTGCATTCTGTTTTAGGTCAAGTGGTTCTGTACCATCCGTACATTCTGTGATTCCATATTCTTGTCTAAAACTTAATCTCACTTCGTAAATGGCTCCTTTCTCCATCTGTATGATATCGGAAAGATCTATGGCGTAGTTGCGCCATACTCCTTGGTTGGCGTTTTGGTTGAGTTCTTTAAGATTGATAGAGGTCTGCTGTATTATTCTTCCTACATGATGTTGATTTCGCGGATACTTGTTTTCGTAATAGTTGTCTTGAAAATATTGCAGAATATTATCATCAAATATTTTAAATATTTCCACATCTACTGCCCTTAAGTTGACTGCTTTGAAAGGAAACATCATGCCTTCTGATTCCGGTACGATTACTCCTTTTCCTAAGAGCGCGACTTGCGGCAATTCTGCATCAAATAAGGCGGTCAATTTAGCTTCGTTTTTGAGTTGATTACCAAAGTCATTCTTGACTCCCCTACTTATTACAAACTCTTGCTTTCCTGACATATTGGATTTTGGAAAAACGCGAATAGTATTGCCTACAATTTTATAATCCAGCTCACCTTCATAGTCCTTAATATTGATAAGCCCTAGTAGGTCTTGCTGTGGATCTAATTTCTCAGAGAAGGTAATAGAAATTTGTTGAGGACTTGTTTTGGTCACATTTAGATCCATAACATTAAAATCTCCAACGGCAGGCACCGTTTTTGTTTTTGTACCCGACAAGTCTGCTAAATCAATAGGTTTTCCACTATAGTCGATTTTAATCTCTTTTTGATCTTCTCCTTTTTTAATATTATTGATAACAAATGAATGAGATTTACTACTAGTGTTTTCTTGCCATTTTATTTTTAAACTAGGCTGATTGATGCTGAAACACTTTTTTAATTCCGTAGAAGAAATAAAATCGTTTGTCCTGACTACTCCTTCAAACTTATAAGTATTTTCTTCATTGTTATCCCAAAGCAATCCTGAAATATCAACGGAAAAATGCTGTCGAATCGCTGAGAAAGAAAATTCAAATATCTGGTCTTCGTCTTCCAAATCTGGAAATAGACTTTCTAAATTCAACATGGCCAGATAAGACTGACCTCTTTCTAGTTTTTCACCTGGCTCAAAAACAAGTGTTGATTTATCAATGAATAAAGTACTACCTTTGATACTAGGTTCAAAGTCAAGTAGCCCATCGGCATTTGGCGTAGTAGCAAAGCCTTTAGTAAATCGAATGATTATTCTTTCCTGTATGCCCACCACACCGCTAGTGTAGCTAGAGATGAGGTCAGATTGTTTGTTTGTGATCTCTATAGGGGCAGAACTAAGGTTCGAAGAATCTTTACACGATACTACGAGGAGTATAAAAAGGCAAACTAAATGGCTTAGGTATTTCATATGGCTTACTAATTTTTGTGAGCTGGTCAATAGTAACTTGTCTTCCATCGAAGATAGTTAATTACACAATGCTATCTTAATTGAAATTTTTATTTTTTCCCGAATCATGTATCCTATTTCTTGTCTGCAAGATAAGCCCTAAATGAACATTGGTCTATTCATAAATACTATCCGTAGGCTTTGGGTGAGTATATGTTTACTATAAAATAGTATTCGTAAAATTACCAGAATGGGTTTAATATTTAAATAGTATCAAAAGTTTATGGCTAGTTGCAATGATTCTTTGGCAATCATATTGATTTCTCTATCTTAGTTCCATGATAGACTTCTTACCATTATTCCCCTTAAATCTAGTTGCTTTTCCTGGTGAACGACTCAATCTACATATTTTCGAACCCCGGTATAAGCAGCTCTTTCGAGAATGCAGAGATAATCAAATCACCTTTGGTATACCAGCCTATATCAACAACAAAATAATGGAAATCGGCACAGAACTGAGGCTCGAATCAATAGAAAAGACCTATG
Organism: Saprospiraceae bacterium; assembly: GCA_023299965.1. Lineage (GTDB taxonomy): Bacteria > Bacteroidota > Bacteroidia > Chitinophagales > Saprospiraceae > JALZVN01. Next base: position 2,336 of record JALZVN010000102.1, read on the forward strand.
AGAATGGTGAGCTAGACGTTCGAACTATAGGTGTAGGTATATTTAGAATAGAGGAGTACTATTCGCAAGCTCCAAACAAATTGTACGCTGGGGCTGATATAGAGAGACTAAAAATAAATGACCCCAAACCTGATTTAGGGCTCAACCAAGAAATATTTGTTTACCTAAAAGAACTCTTTGGCATGCTCAATATTAAGAGCAAAAAAATGCCGACTGATGCTGGTTCATTTGTTTCCTATGATATAGTCCATCATGTAGGCATGAGCATAGAACAAGAATATGATGTACTGAGAATTGAAGGAGAAAAAAAACGTCAAGAGTATATTTTAAAGCATCTTCACAAGGTGGTACCTATAGCTAAAGAAATGGAAGTGCTAAAGGAAAGGGCTTTACTGAATGGGCATTTCAAAAAGATAATTCCTCCAAATATCTAATACCACTTTAAACTACAAATGGTATAACTTACTTAAAACAAGGATATTTAAGTCACCGTAGGGCATAAAAAAACCACAGGATATCAGGGTGTTTTGGACCCTCAAATGACATGGTTGGGGCGCTCAAAGTGGTTCAGTAATCTCCCTGTTCTGATACATCAGAAAACCGGACAAGTCAACGGTTTGGAGCCCGCCCTAGACACTTTTAAAGTCATCCCCAATAATAAAAAGGTAGAGTCAAAACTTTGTGATACCAAGTGGAGGTGTAAATTTATATAATAATAATCTAAATGTCAAGACATACCGCTATACATATGTTGGAATATTAGAATCCTTCTTGAACAGTCTTTGATTGCAGGTTGAAAAGCAGCGAAAAAACATGGGAAAAGGTACCATTCTGCTGATCTCCAACATCTGTAAAAGCATAATCAATCTGAAAATTTTTGATCTTTACCCCTACCCCTAGCGATGGCTCTATCGTCCAAAATGGGTCGGTATTAATATCGGTATCTTGCTGCAAATTGGAGAATCCTAGCCTAAAAAAGGCAAATTGCTTATAATCAACTTCAGCGCCTATAGTGGGAGTAATACTAAATTGGTCGGTCTTTATAATGGCATTTCTTCTTCCATCAAAAGTAGCTATCAAGCTTCCTTCGATGCCCAAGCCAAAGCCTTTTGGAAGCTGCTTGTATCTTGCTATACCAAGTGTAGCTCTAGGTCTAGTCACTTCTATGGAGTTCTCCGGCAACTCATTATCTGTGAGCTGCAGTACCTCTTGTTCCGAATCTGTAAAGTTGAAAGTCCAAGCATTGAAGGTCCCGGTGATATCGCTTACGTTGAACCCTATTTTCCACTTCTCAGTCCAGTACTGTATACCACCATCTAACCCGAATCCAAAGGCATTTGCGAAAGGGCCGATGTTTCTATATATCACTTTTAGATTTCCTCCTACTGTCCATCTGTCAGAATCTTTAAGCAAATACTGGCTATATCCTCCAAGAAAGGCATAATCAGAAGCAGAGAATGGTACTACATTGTCAAAATTAATGCTTCCATCCGCTTCAAAAAGATTGAGTGTATTGGGTATATCATCTACTCCAAATCGTATTAGAGACAGAGATATTGCCTTACGATTATCATCTATTTTCTTAGTAGCGGCAAGGTAATCGAAGATAGCAACCCCCGCAAATAATTCTGCGTGCATCGCTCCGAATTGCCAATCATCGTGTGTATTACGAACCAAGCCAGATGGATTCCAGAAGCTGGCAGTAACATCATCTGTAGAAGCTACTACCGAATTGCCTAGCGCTTGCGCACGGGCACCAACTCCAATACTTAAAAATTCATTACTAAATGTCTGAGCATCTATACTTATCGAAGAGAGTAAGATTGTAGCAAAAAGGAGTAGCTTGTTTTTCATACCATGTTTAAGATGAATACCATTTACTGTTAGACACATTACTATACAAACGCTAAAAGTACGTCTTTATTTTATAGATCTGTAGCGTAAAAATGCAGCATATTTTACATATGCTGCATTTTAAATTAATTGACTATCCGCATATTATACCTCTCTACTCTAATCCTAACTCTGCTCTCAAAGCAGCGTCATTGTTACCATGCTTGCTCCAGTAGTCAAGCATCTTTCTAGATTTGAAGGTTGCTGTAGTCGTCAATATCTTACGATTTGAACCAAATCCTGAATATCCCTTTTCTTGCCAGCTTTGAATCTCATGCGGAAAGTCTGATTTAAAATCAATAGTAAGCGTTCTATCATACTGCGGATAGTGTAATGAGTAGGTCGTCATCTTTCCGCTCTTTGTCAACTTAGCTTCTGCCATTACAGCATCTGGCTCTACATGCCCAAGTCTAGAAAATGTCAAGCCAGGTATCACCTTTATCTTACCTTCTGGTAAGTTATTTGGGTTGATTCTTATGATGTTCCAAAGCTCATCTTCAAGAACAGCCTTTTGCAGCTTCACCTCTTTATCCCCTTCAGATTCGAAGTAAGAGTATTGCTCCATATTGTATCCTCCTGATCCAAGGTTGAGTTGTGTATAAGTCTGTCCACACCATTCTTGTGCTCCAAATACTACCTTTAAAGAATGAGGGCTTTTCTTCAAATCTTGAGGTGTGAATACAGACAACATAGTAGAATATGGATATACTCCAGTATAAAACTTTCGCGTAAAATTAAGCTTCATCGATGGTACTAAATCACCACCGCTATTTCCTGGATAATCCAGCTTTACATGCTTTGAATTACTGAAAGGCTCTGTTACGAATATAGTGTTAGCCGTCCCTTCGTGGAGTTCCCCATATCTAGCTTGCTTCAAATCGTAGGTTGTAATTTCAGCTTTACCCTGATCCCAAAAGTCAGAGAACGGAGATTCCATCTGGCTATTTAGGGCCACTTCAGCTGCTAAGTACTTTTGAGTGTTTGATTCTTCGCTATTTACGCATGAGAATACACACAAACCGAGTGCTAAAAAACCAAGTATATTTTTCATGATATTTTTATTTTGAGATAGTATAACACTCCAAAACAGTGAAAGTTTGGTCTCCTAGTTTTCAAACAATCTCTCTTTTTAGTAACTAAATGAATGCAAAGGTGTTTTTGTACTATCGAGTAGTCAATATGACTAAATTCTCAAACAACCGCATTTTCTTATGATCAATAAACACCTTCTATTCCTAGGCTTTCTATTCGTCAGTGTTAACTCTTTTGGACAAAGTCCATGGGTAGATGACAAGGGATCTATATATGCACAAGCAGCAGGAACATTTATCACCTATGAAGGAATATTTGACTCTGATGGCAACGGCTCAGAAAACCAATTTGAAACAAGCGATCGCACATTTGGTCTCTTTGCCTCCTATAGTGTAACCAATAAGACTGGCCTGCAAGTCAATCTTCCGTTCAAGTCCGTGAGTGCGAACGACA
>JALZVN010000103.1 GCA_023299965.1 Saprospiraceae bacterium
CCAGAATTTAGAGTTAATTCTATAGAGACTAAAAGATATTATCTAGGAATGAGAATAAATGTGGTTAGGAATTTTTAAGCCAATCAACTAGTAGAAAGGTGAATCCTCTTATTTTAACTCCGCTCGCTTCACTCGAAAAACCATTGATTTCTTAGATTCAAAGAGATTGTTTTTGACATGAAGCAATTCAAAAGCTTCTTCTCCAAATGCTTCTTTGAGTTCCTTCCAGTGCTTATCGTAGGTTAATAAAATAGTATCTTCTTCTCCTTTTTTCAATTCCGCCATTATATCTTTAAAAAATCTAACTCTCAGAATAGGTTTATGAATGTAGAAGCAGTAAGCTGGATTAAAGCCTTTATACGCAACAATCCTATCTTGATGATCAAAGGTTTTGAGTCCTTCGGTCACAGGATTGAGTTCATCAACCTTTGGGAAAGCGACATAAAAAAAAGTAAAGCTTCCTATCATAAAGGAAAGTCCCATTATGACAAAACCCTTATACATTTTTCCTTTAAAGGCATAAAATAGGGAGACAAGACCAATCGCTGCCATTGGAATAAAATAAATACCCAAATAACTAAGGTTTGCAAGTGATTTATCATATGGCAAACCAAAGTAAATTCCTAGAGGAAAAGCCAAAACAATTACACCAAAAACAAGAAAGCTAATTAGATGTCGTTTAACGTTCGTTTCTTGTTGACTAATCTTTTTGAAAAAATGACCTAATAGAATCGCCATAAATGGCAAGCTAGGGCTGGTATAGCTAGGAAGCTTTGTACGTGATATCGCGAAGAAGATTGCAAAAGTAACAACTGCAATAAAGGCTAAAAGGATTAATTTATTTTCTCGAGTTTTCCAAGCATGGATAAAAGCTTGAGGTGCAAAAACAGAAAAAGGTAAGGTTCCTGTGAGAATAAAAATGAGTGGTAAATAGAAAGAACCGCCATGACCTTCCATTCTATTTGTAAAACGCTGTAAGTTATGTTTAAAGAAAAAACCATCTGTCCAGGCGCCATCTGTTTGAAAATGCACCGCCAAGTACCATGGCAAAGCGATTACCAGAAATAGAGCAATTCCACGCAAGTCTAAAATGCCAAAAATATTCTTCCATGATAACTTGCCACTAAAAAATAGGTAAGCCAATATTATGACGCCTGGTAAAGCAATAGCAATAGGCCCTTTAGATAACACCGCCAAAGCAATAGCAGTATAAAACAGCCACAACCATTTTTTATCATGCCCTTGGTCATATAATAGAAAACTAAATAAGGTAGCGCTTACAAAAAAGATGAGATAAGGGTCTGGTACGGCTAAATGAAACTGTACTACGATTTGCAAGGAGGCCGCAAGTACTAATGCACTATAAAAAGCCGAATCTTTATCCAACAACCGAAGTGTAGCAAAATAAGTAATAATTAGCGTTAGCAAACCGAATACTCCAGAAAACAGCCGCGCGGCAAACTCATTAGCGCCAAAAGTAGCATAGGCCAATGACATAAAGTAGTAATGCAAAGGAGGTTTATCTGTACGTAATTCTGCGTTAAAATATGGAACTATATAATTTGAATAATCATACATTTCGTGGGCACAAGTGGCGTTTTTTGCTTCATCTAAAATATAAATGGAGTAGTCCCAGATATTTGCCGTGTACAAAAGGGCGGCAATAGGTACAAGTATTAAAAAACGTTTATCTATATTCATTCTTTCTCGACTTTTATGACCTTATCTAAGATAAGGACTTGTGTCCTAGGCACAAGCGATTTTTTGCAGCAAAAATAATGGAAAAAATGATGAATACTAGTGAGTATTCTATTTTTAGTCTTTTGATGAGAAAAAGTAATGCCTAGCAAATACAAGCATCTTGGGGACAGACAATATAATTTAATCAAGCATCCCCAAATCAGGCAATTCCTTCACATGATGATACCTCAAGGTCGCCTGAATACATTTCGCCAACTCCTTCTTGGGTACCTTATCATTCATCTGAAAAACGATAGCCCGATTCTTTTCGTAATTAAATGTATCCCCATACACTTCCCTGAAAGTAGTAACCAGCTTACTCGTACATTTAAAATACACCGCATATTGATCTGGCGCTTTAGCCTTCCAATCCATACGCAGCGTACTCCCCTTCTTGACGAGATAACTCGGTTCTCCCCATTTTAAAGTCTCTTCGATAGCGGCGACTCCTGCTGTCTTCTTCGCCGTGTCTAGGATTAACTTTCGTATGACGTTCAATCTCTTTTGTACGGGCGCTGGATAGGTGGCCATTTTTTGGGCTACTGCGGGGTTGGAGTTGATTTCTAGTGTAGAAGGCATAACACAGTATTTTGAATTAATTTATTCTTTCTTTTACTCTTTCAAATAAAATTTGAATAAACCTATCCGAGATAGCTTCAATTTCATTTTTAGATAATACTTGATCATATCCTTTAGAAATATCAGGATCAGAAACAGTGTTGTATTGAATTACATATTGAAAAACATTAAACTTTATTAACAAATCTGTTCCCACATTAATTCCATCTATATCTGGTTTCGTTATAGGATTTTGTAAATCAATTTTAAAATTGAGTTGCTTTAAATTATCTTCTTTTGATTTTCTGGCACTAAGGTTAAACAATGTAGTAAATTTATTAAAGTCCTTAGAATTATGTTTTTGATGTTTTATCTCATGTGAAATATTCTGAAATAATTCTTCAAATATTTTCGACTTTTCTAAAATAGTATCAAATAACACACTTAAAGTTCCATCATAGATTTCCATCACCACCTTATCACTCCGTTTCGGAGAATTAGGCAATCCGATCTTAACCTGCTTTTTCCAAACCTCGATCTCCTTAATCAAGTCCCCTTCCTCTTCAACCGACTCCCCTTTAGCAGCTTTGATTGACAGTTCTAAAGACC
>JALZVN010000104.1 GCA_023299965.1 Saprospiraceae bacterium
ATTAATGGACTTACAGGTGGTGAAATTCGTGAAGGCGATAAAGTAAGCTACGAAGTTGAAGAGGGCCGTAAAGGACCAAATGCTGTGAATGTACAACAAGTAGGTTAATACATTTACACCACTTATTTTAAAACTGTCCACTTTTAAGAGTGGACTTTTTTTTGTACCTATTGCACCTCCTCACTCCAATTTTACCCCACAATGTGATTAAAGTAGTCTTGTGAATTTCTTCTTTATACTTCTTCTTTAAAAAGCACAATTCTTAGGTAAAGGCGCTGTTGTTTCTAGCTCATTGGCAACGGTAGTCTCTATCATCTCTTGCTTGAAGCCTTCTTGAACACTTCCTCCCATTCCAAAAGAACCATAACCCAGTGGATTCATATGCGCTCTTATGTATACAAACTGATCTGCTGAGATATCAATAGGACCACCTGATCTAGTGAATGGTTGCTCATCAACATGGCTATGCCCTAGTATTCTTCTATACAGCAAATTGCCCTCTTGATCAAATACTTCCCACCAATCTGCATATTGCTGGCATCCCGTATCAGGACTTTTAATTGTGACGTTAAAAGAGTAGTTATTTTCAGTGCCTGCTACTTGCACTGCTTTTATTACTGCTTGTTCATCTTGATTCATATTTACGGCTCCCATTTCTTCGTCTTCAGTAATAATTTCTGTCTCCATAACAGTTTCTTCCTCACTGGATCTATCCGGATCTTGGCAGGAACAAATGGAAAAGGAAAGACAAGCTAAGAATATAAAAAGTAACTTTTGCATCGTTTTGATTTGAGTATGTCAGTCAATACTATAGCGCTTGAAGCGGAGAATTGTTTTGACAAACGACTGATTCATAATTTTTTAGAAAATTAAAATTAACTAAAGATTCAATTTATTTCTGATTATCTCTGTGCTTTGTTATTTTGGTTGCACAATCAACACACACACATTATGAATCCAATCTTAAAAAATATATTAGCTGTCTTAGCGGGCTGGATAGTTGGAAGCATTGTCAACGGAGGGCTTGTTCAAGTCGGTTATTCTGTTTATCCATTAGAAGGGGTCAATGTAAATGATCTAAATGCACTTGCAGATGCTTTATCGATTGCTGGTTCTGAGCACTTTATCTTTCCTTATTTAGCACACGCCTTAGGTACCTTAGTGGGAGCAATGGTAGCTTATCTTATTGCAAATGATAAGCATAAGAAGACGATGGCTTTAGTGGTGGGGGCTGTATTTCTAATTGGGGGAATCGCTGTAAACTATTTGATTCCGGCACCTATATGGTTCAAGGCTGTTGATATTCTCACGGCCTATATTCCAATGGCTTGGTTGGGTAGTCTAATTGGGTCTAAATTTGGAAAAAAAGAATAGAATTCTAACAGATACTTTTATGACAATCGCGTAGCACCGTAGGTGTGAAGCGTATGTGGATGAGGGATCGAAAGGGTGACCTGTAAGGTCAGTCCATACTCTGTAGCGCAGCGGAAAGTATGGACAGGAGCGAAGCGTATCCCGATAGAGCCCGGCCACGCACTGAGTGTCGTGGCAGCCCCAAACTGTAAAAAAAGCCTATAATACCTTGGCTGAATTTTTTTCCTTCTTGTCGCTTAATTCTACCTGAATATTTTGATATAGGGTAGTAGCTAGCTCAATACCTCTGTAATCTACACTGATCGGAAAGGACTTGTGCATACGGTTGACTAAGACGGCAATCTCCACCTTCTTGAGCATAGTGTTGAGCAGTGGTTGGAATGCATAAAACAAAGTGCGACCCGTATTGGCTACATCATCAACGATAATCAATACTTTATTCTGGAGCTTCTTTTTAGGTATTTCTAGCAAAATTTCGTTTTCTAAAGGAGCTGCAGGGCTAATGATTATGCGGGTTAGCGTGTATTTTATGTCTGAAATCTCCAAGAGCTCATTCATTAAAAGTTGGGCAAGATGCATCCCATTATTATTGATGCCCGCCAAGAAGATTTCTTTCTCATCGATATTGTTTTCGACGATCTCTATCGATAGGCGCTTTATAATTTGTTCTATCTGGTGATGTTGTAATATTTGCATAGTGTAAAATTATCAAAACTCTGGAAGAATATTGCTTCTATTTAAGGCAATAATATAAGTATATCAATTATATTGGAGCTTCGTATACTACTATACAAAGGTAAAAGAACAGGAATGATTCAATCAATTGCATTTTTAATCGTACTAGGCATTGCGAGTTTTATAGCGGGTAAGAAGTTTATGGCTATTCGCCGAAATATTCTACTTGGTAAAGATGAGCCAGACCTGGAGGACAGTACGCAGCGCTGGAAGAATGTTTTCTTAGTGGCTTTTGGTCAAAAGAAAATGTTTAAGAGATGGATTCCTGCTGTATTACATGGATTTATCTATGTGGCATTTCTGTTTACGCAAATAGAATTAGTAGAAATCATCATTGATGGGATCTTCAATCAGCATAGATTTTTTAGACCTTGGTTAGGGGGTATGTATACCTTTCTGATCTCTCTTATCGAGATTCTCTCCTTGTTGGCGTTTGTTGCCACTCTGATATTCTTGGCGCGTAGAAACTTACTCAAAATCCCTAGATTTCACAAAAGTGAAATGAACGGATGGCCTAAGCTCGATGGAAATATCATCCTTTACCTAGAGATTGTATTGGTAGGGTGTGTATTCATGATGAATGGAGCTGATGAGGTCTTATTCAATAGAGGCTTGACTCACGCCAATGGAGTCGCTGCTGGTGTGACAGGATCTTTCAACTTTGCGATTACAGATGGGCTTGGACCAATGCTATTTGGTGGTATGTCAGATGGCGTTCTGACTGTGGTAGAGCGCATTGGATGGTGGGGGCACATACTAGTGGTATTAGCGTTTCTGAATTATCTTCCTATATCGAAGCACCTACATATCATGTTTGCTTTTCCAAATGTATATCATGCGAAGCTTGCGTCTCGTGGACAAATGCAGAATATGCCTGAGATAATGAATGAGGTGAAAAGTATGATGGACCCAGATGCTGCATTTGCAGACGATGGTGGCGGAGCAGATGAGGACTTTCCTGATTTTGGGAGTAAAGATGTATTTGATCTTGGATGGAAGGACATACTAGGTGCCTACTCTTGCACAGAGTGCGGTCGCTGTACTTCTGTTTGCCCTGCAAATCTAACGGGAAAGAAGTTGTCGCCGCGTAAGATTATGATGGATATTAGAGATAGAGCTGAGGAGGTAGGTCAAAACTTAGATGCTGGCAAAACGGACTTGATCGCTGAGGCTAAGCGGGCAGAAGAAACAACCTTGACCGCTAAAAACTACGATGACGGGAAGTCTCTTTTTGACTATATAAGCAAGGAAGAGCTACACGCTTGTACGACTTGCAACGCATGTGTAGAAGCTTGTCCTATCATGATCAATCCTTTAGAACCGATCATGAAGTTACGTAGGTATGAAATTTTGACGGAGTCAGCTGGTCCTACTGATTGGTTGCCGATGTTTACTAGTATCGAGAATAGTGGTTCTGTATGGGCAGTACCGGACGCACGAGATAA
>JALZVN010000105.1 GCA_023299965.1 Saprospiraceae bacterium
CGCCACCCACCATCGGGATGCCGCTTCTACCCCTCATCCATTCTAGGCTCTCTGCTGTCGCAGAAATCGCGATGGATTGGTACCTAATAAATTCTTGTGAAAACATGTTGATGCATAGACTCAATTTGTCATGATTTTTAAAAGAAAATCACGCCAAATTGGATATTGCTTTCTATTCTACCTGGAGTTGACACTCCAGGCTACAAAAAGGTCAGCCCTCTGGGCTTGGGTCTTAGTTTTGTTTTAAGCATTGCCAATCTCAATTTGCTATTCATTCTCAGTAAAAACTAAGTCTATCTGCTTCTTTTCCAAATCTGCACTCTTAATCCTTATCCTTACCTTATCACCCATCTTCACCACCTTATCCGTTTTGCTACCTCTAGCTTTTAGCCTACTCGCATCTACGATATAGTGATCACCAGTAGTGTTGAACTTGACCATGCCTTCCGCTTTCACGTCTGCCAACTCGATAAAGAAACCTCTATCAGAAAAACCAGTGATGTATCCATCAAAGTCATTACCGACTCGATTTTGCATATATTCCACTTGCTTGTATTTGATACTTTCTCTCTCGGCCTTCATGGCTTTTCTTTCCATCTTGGAAATATGCAAGCACTTGTCCGCTAGTTTGGATTTGTTGACCCGGTGCATTCCCTTGAGATTTTTCTCTAGGATACGATGTGCCAATACATCAGAGTAACGCCTGATCGGTGACGTAAAGTGAGCGTAGTTTTCCATCGCTAGACCATAGTGCCCAATGTTATCAGGGCTATAAGCTGCTTTTGACATGGTACGAATCGCTAGGGACTCTAGTACTTTTAGACCTGGGTCTGCGGCTACTTTAGCCATCATTTCATTATATGACTTGGCTATAGTCTTTGCGTTTTTGGTGTCCATGTTTACACCTAATTCTCTGGCAAACAAGGCAAAATCCATCACCTTATCTTCATTAGGTAAATCGTGGATTCTATATATAAATGGTATTTCTTCTTTCTTTCCTTTCTTTTGAATGAACTCTGCTACTTTACGATTAGCCAGCAACATGTATTCTTCTACTAGAAGGTGAGCGTCTTTTCGTTGCTTGATGTACAATCCGATAGGCTTACCCGTTTCGTCCAGTTTGAACTTCACTTCCTCGGTCTCAAAATTGATGGCTCCTTTTTTGAAACGAGCTTTGCGTAATTCTTTGGCTAATTTATTGAGGGCATATAGCTCATTGGCAAAGTCTCCTTTTTCTGCCTCGATTACCTCTTGTGCTTCTTCATAGGTGAATCGTCTATCAGAGTGTATAATCGTTTTGCCATACCATTCTTTGGTGATTTTATTGCTTTCATCAAAGTGGAAGATGGCACTAAAGGTATATTTATCTTCATTAGGTCTCAATGAGCATAACTCATTAGAGATCTTTTCAGGAAGCATAGGCAATACTCTGTCAACTAAATATACAGAAGTAGATCTCTTAAATGCTTCTTTATCTAGTTCCGTTTTAGGCTTGACAAAGTGAGTTACATCAGCAATGTGAACGCCTATTTCTAGTATACCGTCTTCGAGCAAGCGAATGGATATAGCATCATCAAAATCCTTGGCATCCAATGGGTCAATGGTGAAAGTCGTATAGTCTCTGATGTCCAATCTTTTCTCCACTTCCTGCGGAGTGATTTGTGGCTTGAGTTTTTTAGATTCTTTCATGACCTCATCTGGGAAGTCAAGAAGGAAACCATTGTTGATCAAGATAGATTTCATCTCTATATCGCTGGAGCCAGTCACACCTAAAACAGAGGTGATTTGCCCAGAAGGAGTAGGTTTGGACTTAGTAGGCCACTCAATAATCTTGACAACTACTTTTTCACCATCTTTTGCGTCTCTCAAGTCTTGATTGTGCACATAGATATCGAAAGCCATATTCGGATTGTCAGGGACAACGAGGGCATAGTTTCTATTAATATTTAGTGTGCCTAAGAAGTGATCATTGGCTCTTTCTAGGACCTGGATGACTTCACCTTCTGGTTTATTGCGCCTCTTTGGATAAAAAGCTTTCACTTTGACACTATCTCCGTGCAAGGCACCATTCATGCGTTTTGCCGGGATATATACGTCATCTTCTTGTTCTTCAGTCACGACATAGGCTGATCCCGTGCGCGTCATATCTATAGTACCCGTTACGGTTTGTCTCAGCTTATTGAGTCCCTTTGGCTTTAGTTTGAATTTTGGTTTTGCTCTATGACGAAGTAGTCCTTTCTCCTTGAGTTGCTGAAGGGCAGCATTTACAGAGTCCTTATTGTTGCCAATGTGCAACATAGAACTGATTTGTTTAGGACTAAATTTTTTGGATGGATTTTGCTTAAATAGCTGAAGGATACGTTTTTGTAACTCAGCATTTGTTATTTTTTTACCTTTAAAAGGCTTTTTCTTTTTACTCATGGGTATTGTTAATATTTCTGTTATTCCGAGGAAATAATCTTTCCTCCCTCTAGAATCTCTAGGGTAAAAGCATTGCTCGACTTGGGATTGTATTCGGTTGTTGCTTGGATGGAAGCCCCAGAAACGATCGTTATGATCCAATCTTCATCTATACTCGCTACTGATCTTACTAAATCTTCGCCGTTGGGAGAGGAGGTGCCTGCAATGATTGCTTTATCTACTAAGACACCAGATTTATCGTAAGTTACAAGAATATATTGATAGTTCATCAAACTTGCTTTCCAATATATTACGGCATAAAAGTCCTTTGTGTTTGGAATTTT
>JALZVN010000106.1 GCA_023299965.1 Saprospiraceae bacterium
ATAGGAGGGAGCATATTTTGAGCAGGGGTCCATCTGGTCCCATTCTGAATATAGGTTTTATAAATATCTAGACCTCCCATGCCCGTATGTCCATCACTGGAAAAATATAGGGTGTCTCCATCTGCATAAGGAAACTTATCATCTTTTTCTGTATTGATAGCTCGACTCAGTAGTTTTGGTTCTGACCAGCCCTCATTCGTTTTAGTAGTTAAATAGATGTCATAACCACCCCAGCCATCTGGATCATTAGAGGAGAAGTAAAGGCTGTTGTCATCTTTGCCAAAGCTGGGATGCCCATAGTTAATCATTGGTTTAGTAAAGTTGAGTATTTGAGGCTCACTCCATTCGTCATTTTCTAGAATACTGCTCATCAGTTTGCAATATCTATCTTCATTGTCTGCAGAGAAGCAGCGGCTAAAAATGATCATACTATAATCACTATTGAATGCAGCAGTTCCTTCATTACCTTCAGAATTGATAAGATTACTAAATTCCTTGGAGTCAAAACTACTCTTGTCGAAGACCCAAAGATTAGAGAATTCATTTCCTGTCCAATTATAAGTTGCAGCTTCACCGCTAGATCTACGATCTGAAGTAAAAAGTATGTTTCCATCTGGCATCAATACAGGGGCATAGTCTGCATTAGCTGAGTTAAGCCCCGCATCAGTAATCTTGTATGGATTTAGGCTTTCGTTTTCCTTCCAGCCTTGAACGATATCACAGGAGCTAATTTCTTTTCTGTATTCGTAAGGGGAACCTATTTCTATACCGAGTTCTTTGAATGCTAGTTTGGCTTCCTTGTAACGACCTGCTTTTTTGAGAGCAAATGCGTAATCCTTTAAAGCATCAATACCATAGCTATTGTCATACGCCGTTTTGAACCATTCTATGGATTCTTCATTTTTGTTCATTTTCTCAAACGACTTGCCTAATTTATAAGCAATTTTGCCTTTATTGACTCTAGAATTTTCCTTGTTGAATTCTTCGGGAAACATACTAGCAGCCACAGCAAATTGCTTTCTTTCGAAGGCCATATCGCCAGTTGTAATTTTTTGAGTGTAACTACAGGCAAAGATGAGAAGTAGACTAGTATAGAGGAGTGTTTTTTTCATAAGTCCTATAATCGTTTAGGTTTTATAACGTTTGGGCAAAATCTTATGTTGCGGGCTGTGCACGTTGGCGTAATCCCTTTTGACCAGCATTTTAATAAGGACTGCAAAATATAAAACTCGCAGTCATATATAAAACTATTCAACATGTAATATATTGCATGTTTTGTATGCCTTATAATAGACGAATAGCTCACTAAATGCCTAAAAAAGAAGTATATACAGAGGTTGAGGGTCAAAAAGTGAAGTTGACCAACCTAAACAAGGTGCTCTATCCTGAAGCAAAATTGACTAAGGCGGAGATAATATCTTACTATTTGGAGGTAGCCCCCAAGATGATACCCCATCTGATAGGAAGACCGCTGACCTTGATACGCTTTCCGGATGGGATACAGAATAAGACCTTTTATACTAAGAATATGCCTTCATGGACTCCAGAATGGATGGGAAAAAGCAAACTGCCATGGGATGAAGGAAATACATATTTAGTAGCCAATAATGCGGCACATTTGGTATGGTTAGCCAATCTTGCGTCTCTGGAAATTCACACTATGAATAGTGCACTATCTAAAATACAATATCCAGATAAGTTTGTCATTGATCTTGATCCTCCGGAAGATTGGAGTTTTGAAGAGGTGAAAGCTATCGCTGAGAAATTGAAAGTGTATTTAGATAAATTGGATTACGTAAGCTTCGCTAAATTAAGCGGAGGGAAAGGAATTCACATAATTGTACCATTGGCTAACTCTTGGACCTATGAAGAAGTTCAAGAGGAGGTCAAGAAAATGATGAAAGACTTCATCAAGCACAACAAGGAGGCCACCTTGCATGTCCACAAGGAACGCAGAAAGGGCAAAATTCTCTTGGATATCTATCGTAACCATGCTGGCAATACTACGGTAGCTCCATATTCCCTTAGGGGGAAACCTGGCGCTCCAGTATCTATGCCTTTGACCTGGGCTGAGATTTTAGAATCAAAATCTGCTCAGGACTATGATATCCAATCTGCAAAGGCGTATTGGAAGAGGGCTGGTGAGGGTTGGAAGGACTTTTTTAGCATATCCAATCAATTGCATATGGTAAATAAGGCAGTAGTTGTGGATGAAAGCCTGGATACGTATGTGCAAAAGCGAGATTTTACTAAAACAGGGGAGCCGGGTTCTTCTAAAGGAGAATTAACGCACAATGTCTCAGTAAATAATCAATTCGTAATACAACTTCATGATGCTAGTAATTTGCACTATGACTTGCGTCTAGGTATGGATGGAGTGTTGAAGTCATGGGCTGTACCTAAAGGTTTACCAGTAGTTCATGGAGTGAAGAGATTGGCTATTCAGACGGAAGACCATCCTGCAAAGTATATCGATTTTGAAGGAGTTATACCTAAGGAAGAATATGGTGGAGGAGAGATGTGGGTTTTTGATACGGGCAGTATCATTTGGGAAAAGCAATCTGAAAAGCATCTAAAGTTTGAGCTAAAAGGCAAATACATCCAAGCTAACTATAATCTATATCGAACAAAAGAAAATCATTGGATAGTAGAACTAGATCAAGCCGATTTGGATACCGTTTTTGAAAAAGGATTTAAGCCAATGCTGGCGGATGTTTCCAAAGGCTTACCTAAGCAGAAAGACAATTATCTTTATGAAATAAAGTGGGATGGCATTCGAGTGATCGTGTACATTCAGGATGGTGAAATAAGAATAGTTAGTCGATCAGGAAGAGACATTACGGATAAATTTCCTGAATTTTCGGATTATAAGTTTAGCAGAGTGCAACGTGCTATTTTTGATGCAGAATTAGTTTGTCTAGATGAGCAAGGTAGACCTGTTTTTGCAGATATTATTTCGAGGATGCATAGGGTAGGGAACATATCGGGCGCGGTAAAATCGAAGCCTGTTTATATGTATATGTTTGATTGCTTGTATATTGATGGCTTGAAGATTACTGGCTTATCTTATGAGAGAAGAAGAAGCCTCATGAAACCTTTGATTAAATGGGGAGACCTAGTGCGCGAAAGTAAGATTTTTGAGAATGGTAAGGAAATCTATGAAGCCGCGAAAGCAATGCAGTTGGAAGGGATCATGGCTAAGCAGAAAAAAGGTACTTACAAACCAGGAGATCGCTCCAATGCATGGCAAAAGATAAAATTCAGACAAACGATAGAATGTAGCATTATTGGGTATACCAAAGGAAAAGGAGATAGGTCAAGTTTGTTTGGGGCACTCCATGTAGCGGTTCAAGAAAAAAATGTTTGGAAATATTATGGCAAGGTAGGTACAGGTTTTGATCATAAAAAAATGAAAATGATTTTTGAGCAGATTCTTGCTCTTGAAGAGATATCTAAACCCATAGGAGATAAGATAGAAGAAGAAAAGAATACGACTTGGATAAGTCCAAAGCTTCAATGCGAGATTCAGTATGCATCATTGACGAATAACGACACTCTGAGGGAGCCTGTCTTTTTGAAGATGTGGCTGAGAGATTAACTAGACTTTGTTTTGGTTATTGTTTTTTTGTACTCTGCAGTAAACCAACTTTTATCACTAGATTTATAAGGTAGAGACAAATGTTGAGAAATGTATTTTCTTGTGTCAATTTGATCTAGCATATATATTTTAGGCCATTTAGAAAAATCCATTTCGTGGATGTGATGTGCCAAGTTGTAAGTTACACTTTTGGTGAGATGACCGGGTCCTAATTTAAACCAAGGGCCCTCGTTGAAATAAGTAGTCGTGTTTTTCATCCCTCTTTCATAGGCTTCTGATATGATTTCGTTGCCAGGAGCACAACCCAAAAAGTTGTTGGAAATACAGCCAAAATCTCCTAATTTCAATACTAACTCTGCCTTACTTTCTACAAGAGTATTTAATGGTCGTACACATTTATCATCTGCGTCTGAATAAAATCCACCCATTTTACTTAAATAAGCCAAGCGGAAAAAATCAGCTTGCATAGCTGGATGTTCGCAATTGAGAAATGCTGCAGCGTCATTATGACCAAGTTGAATTTTTAAAAAAATGTAGGCTGACCTTCTAGAGAATAATTTGTATTCAAAATCTGGATTCTGTTCTTTCCAAGAATTCATGACTACGCTAACTGATGCAGGAATATTCTCACTGTCCCAATATTGAATAATTGTTTTGGGAATAGAAGGACTATTTTGAGTTGTATTCAATGATTGTTTAATCTTCTCAAAGATTCCTTGAGAACGTAATTCATTACTCAGATACAAGGAGAATCCAAAATAACTTGGGTGTTCTGCATTCAACTTGCTTAAGAAATCAAGTCGCCTTGCCCCTTGATAATTAAAGCTTTCGATAGCTTTCTTCTCTAATCTAGGATTAATATTTATCTCATTAAGTATTTTTGCTGTATGCCCTATCAAGGGAATAAGGACTCTACCAGAAGTCTCTTTTGTTTCTATTTCTTGAGTTGCTAATTTTAACTGTTGCTTCGCGTTGTCTAAATCACCTTTAAGAATATACAATAGAGATAATCTATTTCGCAACATGTTTGTGTCTTCAGCTCTAGTGACCAACTCTGTGAGTATTTTTTCCGATGTAGTGTAGTCGTAATCTAAAAATGCAGTAGCAGAAAGGAAGCTTTGTACTGTAATATTCCAAATAGAATCTTTAGGACAATCATTAAGAAAGGTTATAGCCGCTTGCTTAGCTTTTGTAAGATCGCCTCTGCGCTGAAGTAACTGCATTTCAAGATAGCTAACCTTTTGCTCAATAGCATTGGTTGATTTTTTTTGGTCCGCTATCAACGACAAGGCTAGGTCGTACTCGCCAGTATGCATTAAAAATTGCATGCGTTTAAAATTTATTTGGTCAATCGTAACGGCTCGTTCCTTACCTTGTTCAAGAATGGTTAAAGCTTCAGATAAATTTCCTTCTTTAAATAATAATTGCGCCATGCCAATGTAAGGCCAAGGAGAATTGGGGTGTGCATTTATCCCTTGTTGATAAATTATAAACGCCTTTTCGACTTCTTCTTTAGCAGATAATAAATTTGCTTTAAGTAATAGACTATTGATTTGTGTAGGGTTTTGAGAGAGGACTCTATCACAAATGACTTCAGCTTCATCATTGTATCCTTGTCTATGCAAAATGGTTGATTTACTAGCCAGGACTCTAAGGTCATTTGGAGCTAATTTTTGCAATGTTTCGGTCTGCTTTAAAGCTTCTTTGTACAAAGCATTGTTAGTAAGATACCGCACGAAGTTCAATCTGATTCCTGCATGAGATGGATACGCCTGAGAAGCCTCTCTTAGCATATTGATAATTTCTTCTTCTTTGGACTTGTCTTTATGTTGTATTGCATATTGTAATGCCGCGTTACCCGCTTGAGTATCATTAGTCGCAAGGTCTTTTGCCTTTTTGTATCCCATTAAGGCAGCTTCGGTTTCTCCTAAGGCGGAGCAGGCTTGGGCCCATCTCATGTTATAACCAAAGTCGTTTGGCTTATGTTTAAGACCTGTTTTTATAATGGCCTTTGCCTCTGCAAAGGAGTGATTGTGAAAATGTAAAACGAAAAGCTCTAGTATGGGTCTAGCCATCTTAGGATTTAACTGATGCGATTCCCTAAATGCTGTAAGAGCAACTTCTTTGTTTCCTTCTATGGCATTTAGTCTGCCCCAAAGTAGTAAAGTGTGTGCGGTATTTGGATTGTTTTTTCTGAGTATATCAATTGATTCTTTTGCAGACGTTACATCCTTATTTTTCAATTCTATATTAGCCAGAGTGATTTGTACATGGACATTATATTTTTTGGCTAGTTCATTTTCTAGAACTTGTATGGCTTTCTCATCTTTGCCTTGTTCTGAATAAAGGTAGGCTAGTCTTATTTTAAATCTAATAAAATTTGGATAGGATT
>JALZVN010000107.1 GCA_023299965.1 Saprospiraceae bacterium
TAATCTCCAAATTTCCACAAATCCATAGTATCCAAAAGGTACTTGGTTTCCCATGGTTTTTTCCCATGCAGTTGAAGCAATTCGGGTAATTTTAAGCTTTGCACGACCATTCTTCTACAAATGTAGGGGATGTCAAATTCTCTAAGATTGTGTCCGCACACAAAATGCTTTTTGCTATCATGAAAGTATTGATTCATCAACTCGGCAAACTCTACCAAGAGTTGCTTTTCATCAAATCCGTAAAAAGATTTGAGCCTCACTTTCATTCTATTATCTCCTTCATTCACTATCAAGCCTACGGAGATGCAAACTATCTTTCCAAACTCCGCGTAGATGGCAGCTCTTTCTTGATAAAACTCACTTAATTCTTCCTCTTCAATTTCGGTCACTGTTTTTTTGAGTAACTGAGCTGCCTTGATTTTCCATAGATACTGCATTTCTTTATTTAGATCAGTGAGCAAATGTGTACCTGAAACAGTTTCTACGTCTAAAAAAAGTATATTCGAAAGAGAAAGATTATCAATCATCTGATAATGAGTTTATTACAGTTTACAATAGTTCGACTTTTTTCATAATTAAGTATCAATAAAACCACAACAATTGAGTACATTTGGCAATATTGTTATTGCAATTTACGTATATAACTTCAAACTACTAAAAATCTAAAAATCACAGTTATGAGTACAAATGAAGAATCAATGCAAAAGAAAGTTATTGGGATGGGAATCATCATCGCTCTTTTACTTGGAGTGATTACATTCTTATTGGTCAACAGAAACTCACAATCTAACATTATCTCACAGCAAACTACCGAACTTGATGAAGCTGAGACGCTGAAAGTAGACTTACAGACGCAGTACGAAGAAGTAATGAATGCCCTTGACGAACAGAAAGGAGAGAATGAAGAACTAAACGCTGTAATAGAAAATCAAAAGTCAGATTTAGAAACTAGAAAATCAGACATTTCAAAACTTATCAGTAGCGGTAAAGCTTCTAAGCGAGAACTCAATCAAGCCCGTTTAGATATTGACAACTTCCAGACTCAACTGGGCAGATATCTTGCTGAATTAGATGTAGTTAAGGAACAAAATCAGATCCTTACAAAGGAAAAAATGCAGCTCTCTGAAGAGAAGAAAGTCCTTCAGACAAATATCGAATCTGAACGTATAAATTCAGAAAACCTTAGTTCTGAAAAAGCTGTTTTAGTTGGTTTGAAGGAAAATCTAGAAGAGAAAAATGCTATGCTCAATAAGAAGGTAAATTACGGTTCTGCAGTGCGCGTTACGGACGTAGTCGGTATGGGATTGAAGACCAGAAAAAGTGGCAAAACAGTTCAAAAATCTTACGCTAAAAACACTGAAAAAATTCAAATTTGCTTTAACACTACAGAAAATGATTTGGCTACTTTAGGCAACGAGGAATTCTTGATTAGAGTGATCAATCCTATAGGAGAAACAATGTCTGTGGAAGAGTTGGGCTCAGGTGTATTTACAAGCACTAAAAGCAAAGAACAAATAAGATATACACAAAAGACAGAAATAGCTTACGAAGCTAATCAAGAAAACGTTTGTATCAATTGGGAGCCAAATACATCATTCTCCCCTGGAATTTACCAATTAGAAATCTATAATAAAGGATTTTTATCTGGGACAGGAAGCTTCCAATTGAAGTAAGAAATTAAAAGATTTAATTATCTCTTTAGAGGCAGTACCTTTCGCAGGTACTGCCTCTTTTTAATTGATTATCATAGTATTATGTATGAACGCAAATACGCTGTATCTAAAAACTGCTTCTTCTTTGAACTATTCAATTTAGACTTAGTTTAGTATACATGGAAAATGAAGAAGAAGCAGAATTTATAAACCCAATTGATAAGGACAAGGTGGCTGAAAATCCGCATCTCCTACCCTATGCACATACGGTGGGTGGATCCGTGATTAAGCCTATAGATAAAGGCAGGGTCAAAGGGCTTTCATTGGACGCCATGTATGAGCAAACCAATGTCCATTTGTCTCAGATTCGTAAACAGGTAGAACTGCTCATCGGACAAGCTCAAGAGGTACATGATCGCGTAGAGATATCCGAAAAAATATACCTCGCAGATATGGGTTTTAAGCCATTGATTGGGAGCACTTATTTTCTTTATCAAAAGAGTGATGAGTCTTACGTACTTTCTATGATCAGTGATGATGAGTGGGGCGACAAACCTCCCTATGAATTCATCTCCAAGGTCAAACTTTTGTCCGATCATACTTGGGATATCTTAGATAGCAATTTATAGATACTTCAGACTACTTTCCGATTTCAATCTGCTTTGTGTACGGTTACTTTTTTGGGTATGCCCCTCGTTGCCATGACAAATGCCAGCGCTACTCGGGTCGCGCTATCCATGGGTCCACATTCGTTCCCGTACCCTCAATGCTAAAGCTACTAGCCTTCCCATTTTGAGGGCACACCTCCAAGTATTCGGTCCATTCCTATCCCTCATACGTTATCACAGATGGAGAATCTATCTACTTTTTATTTTTATTTTGGACTAGCGATCTGGAGCAGTAGACACTCTGGCGGGCTAGTGTATTGGCGTGGCTAGACCGTAGGGCCGAGCTGGCTAGCGAGCTGCGTAAGGTAGCGACTCCAGTACCCGCTCATGGAGGCCTTTCGCCTCCATGAGCGGGTACTGGAGGAGGCCCCAAAACATTCTATTCCTAGTAAATATCGAGCATTCGTCGATTGAATCTATACCTTCTTCTTACAAATCATGGATGAAGCAATTTGATAAGTAGTTTTTAGGTTATATTTGCACACTAAAATTAACCAAAATGGGCGTACTTATATTTTTTCTCATCAGTTATGTTTTGTTGAGTATTAGTCTTTATCTACTATTTCCAAAGGCGGGAGTAGATGCTATAAAGGGTCTAATACCAGGTATCAATTTTGTTGAATGGTGCAAAATCATCGGACGTAAACCAATCTATGCATTATGGCTGCTATTTCCGATCGTAAATATATTCGTTTACGCTGGTATGTGTGTCGACATGATGTACTCCTTTGGGAAGAGGGATTTTATAGACAGTGCGCTTGCTGTGATTTATGCCCCATTTGCATTTTTTAGATTGGCTAAGGATGAAAAAGTGAGCTACAAAGTAGCAGCTTATCAAGATGCTCAAGACTACAAAGTGAAGCTAGAAGAAGCAGAAAAGTCCGGTGACAAGTACGCGCTAAAGAAACTCCAAAAAAATAATCCCTATGAAAAATCAGTTGGTAGAGAATGGGGCGAAGCTATCATTTTTGCCGTTTTTGCAGCTGCATTTATTCGTATGTTTTTAATAGAGGCTTACAAGATTCCAACAGGATCTATGGAGGGCTCCTTGCTAATTGGTGACTTTTTGTTTGTAAGTAAGGCGCACTATGGTATTCGTACTCCTGAGACGGTTGCTATGATACCATTGCTACACAACAGAATTCCATTTATAGATACAGAGTCTTATTTTGAGTCGCCAAGTATCCCTGCATTTAGGTTGCCTGCATTGGAAAGCATAGCGCATAATAAGCCGATCGTATTCAACT
The DNA here is from genome assembly GCA_023299965.1 of Saprospiraceae bacterium. Taxonomy (GTDB): domain Bacteria; phylum Bacteroidota; class Bacteroidia; order Chitinophagales; family Saprospiraceae; genus JALZVN01. Next base: position 3,568 of record JALZVN010000107.1, read on the forward strand.
ACCCAGAAGGTGATAGTGTGTATGTGATCCCGGGTCGTACCTATAGTATACATGACGCAAGACGAAATCCAGGCATAGCGAACTTGGTAAAGAAACGAAAAATGGGTTTAGATACGAGACCTATAGATAAGCGAGATCACTATATCAAAAGATGTATCGGTATGCCTGGTGATTCACTCCAGATTATCGATGCACAGGTATATATAGATGGTGTCCCAGCTCAAAATCCTAGCAAACTGCAGTACAGATACATCATGAAGCCTAACGGTGTCAATGTGAACATTAACAAAATGACGGAATGGGGAATCTCTCCTACCTATGACATCGCTCAAGAACAAGGTGTCTATATACTCACACTCAATCAGGAAGAACTAGAAAAAGTAAAAAGCTTAGATCCAAAACTAGAATTGATCAGAATGCCTAATCGCGCTGGAAATTCGTTTCCGCACTCAGAGATTTCAAAAGAGTGGACTGTAGATGACTTTGGTCCTATCTGGATTCCTAAAAAAGGAGCTACGACCCAATTGACTGCTGACAATATCGCGTTTTACAGACGTATCATAGAGGTATATGAGGAGAATACTTTTGCTCAAAAGGGCAATACCTTCATCATCAATGGCGAAGAGACAGATCGATATACCTTTAAACAAGATTATTATTGGGGTATGGGTGACAACCGTCATAGTTCTGAAGATAGTCGATACTGGGGCTATGTTCCACATGACCATATTGTAGGGAAACCACTTTTCATTTGGTTTAGTACGACGGATGGAAACATGGGGAATGGTATCAACTGGAGCAGAATTTTCTCAGGAGCCACTAAAATGTAAAACCATCTGCGAATTGAAGTGTATTTAATAGGTATAGTAGGTGGATTTAGCGTAAATCCATGTAATAAATTCCTATTTTGATAAAAAATTCAATTCAGATGAGAATACAATTAATTAGCGTTTTTGCCCTATTGTTTTTAGTGTCTTCCTTAGAGGCACAGGAACCTGAAAGATGGAATTCTGGGGACATATATCACGGAATAGAAAAGCTAAACTTTCTAGGCTCTGCGCTCTATATCGCCGCCCATCCTGATGATGAAAATACAGGGATGATTTCCTATCTATCTAATCATGTCAAAGCCAATACAGCTTACTTATCGCTTACGCGTGGTGATGGTGGACAGAACCTTATCGGCACAGAACTCAAGGAGTTGCTTGGGGTGATAAGAACTCAAGAACTCTTGGCTGCAAGAAAAGTGGATGGCGGAAAGCAACTTTTCACCAGGGCAAATGACTTTGGATATTCGAAGCATCCAGATGAGACGTTAGCGATGTGGAATAGGGATGAAGTCCTTGCGGATGTTGTATGGAATATTCGTCGTTTTCAGCCGGATATCATCATCAATAGATTTAAGCATGATACGCCTGGGACTACTCATGGTCATCATACTTCTTCTGCTGTGCTTTCTGTAGAAGCCTGGGATCTACTCAATGACCCTACTGCCTACCCTAGTCAATTGGAGTTTGTAAATGTATGGCAGCCTAAGCGTTTAGCGTTCAATACAAGTTGGTGGTTTTACGGAAGTAGAGAGAAGTTTGCCAAAGCAGATAAGAGTAATCTCATCACTGTAGACGCTGGAGTTTACTATCCAAATAGAGGAATGTCTAATGGAGAAATCGCTGCTATCAGTAGAGCGCAACATAGATGTCAAGGAATGGGAAGATCTCTGTCCAGAAGTAGTCGAAACGAATACCTTGATGTGATCAAAGGTGAAGTCCCAAGTGATGGCAAGAATCTATTTGATGGTGTGAATACTACTTGGTCAAGATTGAAAGGAGGCGCTCCTATCACGGGAATGATCGATGATGTTTTAGCCAACTTTAACTATACCACTCCTTACGAAAGTATTCCAGCATTGGTAAAAACGTATCAAAAAATAGAAGCTCTAGAAATAAGCAATTGGAGAACCATCAAACTGGAGGAAATAAAAAAGATCATTGCACAATGTGGAGGTATATATACGGAAGCTGCTGCGGATAACTACTTCCTAACAGCAGGACAGGATTTCGAAGTGGCTCTTGAGTTTACGAATCGTTCTCCTAACAGTGTCATGCTTAAGAATGTAAGCTTTATAGGTATGAAGAAGGATACGTCTCTCAATATGGCTCTAGTCAATGGAGAAGAAAATAAGTTTTACTTGAAGGGATCCATACCTAAGAATGCCAAAAAATCTAGTCCGTATTGGTTAGAGAAAAAAGGATCTATGGGTATGTACCATGTAGAGGATCAGATCAATATAGGTAAACCTACCAGTGACGAACCGATCCTGATGGTTTACGATATGGAAATCGAAGGTGTGAATATCAAGTTTCACAAGCCTGTAGTACATAGATCTGTAAGCCCTGTAATGGGAGAACAGTTCAGACCGATAGAAATCATTCCAGCAGTATCTGTTGCTGTAGATGAGAAAGTCGTTGTTTTCGCAGACAATAACTCAAAAACGGTACATGTAAAAGTGACTGCTGGTAAAGAAAACATTCAAGGTAAAGTAATGCTGGATCTTCCGAATGGTTGGTCTTCAAAGCCAGCGAGCCAAGACTTTGATATCGCTAAGCAAGAACAGACTCAAAGCTTCACTTTTGAGGTCATGCCTCCTAGTGCGCAAAGCGAAGGAACGATGGGTGTAAAAGCTATGCTTAATGGTAAGTCTTATACAAAAGAGCTTGTATTGATTGATTATGAGCACATTCCTACACAAGCTATATTCTTGCCTGCGGAGACTAAGATCGTAAAACTGGACATCAAAAAGAAGGGTCAAAATGTAGCCTATATTATGGGTGCAGGAGATAAGATACCTGAAAGTCTTAGGCAAATCGGATATGAAGTAGATGTTCTGGAAGATGATGAAATCAACAAGGAAAAGCTAGCTAACTACGATGCGCTCATCATTGGTATACGCGCCTATAATACAAGAGATAAAATCAAATTTCAGCAAGAAATCTATCTTGACTATGTGAAGAATGGAGGTACTATGATCGTTCAATATAACACGGGCCACAGATTGAAAGTACCGAGTGAACAGTTGGGGCCTTACCCTTTCAAAGTTAGTAGATCCAGAGTGGCTGTGGAGGAGGCAGAGATAAGGTTCCTTGCTCCAGATCATCAAGTGCTCAATACACCTAATAAGATCGGTCCAGCGGACTTTGACAATTGGGTTCAGGAACGTGGTCTTTACTTTCCAGATGAATGGTCAAAGGAGTATACTCCTATCCTATCAAGTAATGATCCAGGTGAAAGCAATAAAGATGGTGGGCTACTAGTAGCGCAATATGGCAAAGGGCATTATGTCTACACGGGGTATTCTTGGTTTAGAGAATTGCCTGCAGGAGTACCAGGTGCTTACAGAATATTTGCCAATATGATTAGTCTAGGTAAATAAATAACATGTGACTTTAACCAAAAAAGGCTCGCCGACATATTGCCGGCGAGCCTTTTTTGTATCCTGCTCAATGCTACTTGAGTGTACCAAAATCCAAAACCCAAAAATCTCCAACCTTTGAGATTCCTACTTGTCTAAAATGAGGACTTGCCATTACAGAACAGTGTGCAGGGCTATCTTTAAAAGCTTGAATTACTTCAGCTGGTGTCCGCGGTCCTTTGGCAACATTTTCACCAAAGGCTATGGCTTCATATTCTGCGACTACTAATCTATCTCCCAAGGTAGACCCATCACTACCTACATGGCTAAGAACATTTCTATCGAACATATCTTGCCCATGTGCTTCTGCAGCAGCATCTAGATTGGGATGCCAAAATAATGGTTCTGTAGATTCTGTAATTTCGCCTCCACAATCGTTTATTTCTGCACGAAATGCATTGATTAAAGCAAGTGTTTCGTGTTCTAGATCCGACATTTGATCACTAAAATCTTCTATTTCTGCTTCTTCAAAAAATGACTCAAAACTTGGGCTTGGCTCATCCTCTGCACAAGAAAACAGCACACAGGTCACTACAAACAGTCCAATTATCCTTTTCATATATATCTAAATTTAAAATTATAGCGAGAATAAAGGTTACTACGGGAGGCAAATGAGGAACCTTCAAAAAACAAGATATTGCTGGCAAATTCATATATTTGAGCGTTCTAAGTAGCAAAAACATGTCCCTATATGTGACAGGCTTTTTTCTTACATAAAAGAAATAACCAATATGAATAAAACCCAAAGTAGCGAGGACAAACCACCTATATTAGGAAGTTGGAATAGGATGTATATAGTGGTTTTGGTTGCCCATTTTGTGATCATAAGTCTATTCGTATTTTTTACTAAACTTTACTCCTAATTCTCCCCAAATGCATATAATTGACTGGATAGTACTTTCTGCTACTATGGTAGCCATTATTGGTTATGGTATCTATAAGACAAGAAAGGTAGATAATGTAAAAAGCTACTTGATGGGAGACAAGGATCTCCCTTGGTGGACGATAGGTCTTTCTATTATGGCTACTCAGGCTTCAGCCATAACTTTTCTGTCGACACCTGGTAAAGCATACGAAGATGGACTTGGTTTTGCACAATTCTATTTTGGTTTACCTGTAGCAATGGTAATCTTATGTATATTCATATTACCCGTCTACTATAAACTCAATGTATATACTGCCTACGAATATTTAGAGGAACGGTTTGACAACCGAGCTCGGATGCTTACTGCATTTTTATTCCTGATTCAGCGGGGGCTTGCCGCTGGTATTACCATTTTTGCTCCAGCAATTATCTTATCTAATATTATGACTTGGGATTTGAACCTAACCATCATATTGACTGGTGCAGTCGTGATTTTGTATACAGTATTAGGAGGAACCAAGGCGGTAAGTGTAACTCAAAAACAGCAGATGATTATAATCCTTATTGGAATGGTCATCGCCGCAGTTATCATTGTTTTTAAGTTTCCTGAAGATGTTTCTTTTGGAGATTCCTTATCCTTAGCTGGCAAAATGGATAAACTTAAGGTGGTTGACTTTACTTTTGATTTAGATAAGCGATATACATTTTGGTCTGGGATGCTAGGAGGCGTATTCTTATTCCTATCCTACTTTGGTACAGATCAATCTCAGGTCCAACGCTATCTTTCTGGAAAAAGCCTCACAGAAAGCCGCTTGGGATTGCTATTCAATGGGGTTATCAAGGTCCCGATGCAATTTTTAGTATTGTTTGTGGGAATATTAGTATTTATGTTTTTTCAGTTTCAGCGCCCTCCTATTCATTTCAACAGCGCCAATATCATCAAAGTACAAGAATCACAATATGCTGGAGAACTAAATCAACTTGAAAAAGAGTTTGATGTGGTATTTGATGATAAAATGACCAGTCTCAATCAACTCTCTTTACAAATAGATGCAGAGAATGAAAGCGGTATTGCGCAAGCAAAAGCAGCATATGAAATGAATCTTGAAAAAGATTTAGCAATAAGGTCTAAAGTGGATGACCTTATCTATAAAGTTGATTCAGATGCTATAGTAGAAGACAGCGATTATGTATTTATCACTTTTGTGATCAACTATCTTCCTATCGGGATGATAGGTCTATTATTAGCGGTAATTTTTTCAGCAGCAATGTCTTCTACTGCTTCGGAGCTGAATGCTTTGGCTACGACTACAGTGATCGATATCTATAAGCGTAATATCAATCCAAATGGTACAGATAAAGAATACCTCCGAGCTTCAAAGGTACTTACTGTTGCCTGGGGTGTAATCGCTCTGATCTTTGCCATGGCTGCTTCTCTATTTGACAATTTGATTGAAGCAGTTAATATAGTTGGTTCGCTATTTTACGGGACGATCCTTGGGATTTTCCTTGTCGCTTTCTTTTTCAAGACGCTCACCAACAGTACTCGAATTTTAAGTCTATTCACCATGGGACTTTTTCTAGGCATCATTGCCACTTCAGTTTTACATTCTGATTATGTAGAGGCTGCGTTCCCTGCACTTTACCAAAATGATATGCCCGTAGTACTTGTCTTTATGGCTATTGGTGCATTGATAGGCTATATAGGCTCTAACAGCTTCTTTAAATCTATAGATGGTAGTTCTGTAATCGTAGGAGCTCTAGTCGCTCAAATAGTCGTAATAGTCATTTACATGCTCGACAGATTAGATGTTATTGACCTTAGCTACTTATGGTTAAATTTAATTGGATGTGTAATCGTGATGTTTGTGAGTCTACTAGTACAAAATTTACGCGGGAATAAAAATGTGTCTCCTGCTTAATTTGTAAAAGTGCATGAACAAAAATTCGCAGTTTTAATATCGGGGATTCATAGCATCACTTGTATTACTTTGAACGCGTATCCTAAGCTAGACTACTGGAGTCCATCCCGACATTATGTCTAGTATCCTAGACTAAGGAATTTTATCCTTAGCTAAATGTGCCAAGCTTGAGGAAGTATATAAAAGATTAAATTGGAGGGAATTCTGGAAATATTTCATTTTAACCAATGAATCGAGACCATAGAGGTAGACTCTCGCTTAAATGAACTCAGGTTTTTTAAAACTA
>JALZVN010000108.1 GCA_023299965.1 Saprospiraceae bacterium
CAGCAGGCTCGTCTGGTCAAGCTATCGGCTCAGCTTTAAATGCTTCTGTCCAAGCAGATGAATGCGATGCTTGCAATAGCAGCAGTTCACTCTTTTCAGATAATGATAAAGACGGTGTAGGTGATTTATGCGATCTCGATGATGACAACGATGGGATATTAGATTCCGTAGAGTGTCCACTATATGACCCCAATTGTCAAGTTGGTATTGCCAATGGCGGTATGGAAGAATTCAATTTTTCTTTATACGATAATATTGCTGGGGTAGATCAACTCGCTGCCTCTAGAGGCATTGTGATAGTGAACGATGATTTGGTACCTGAGTGGATTTCTATAACTAATGATAATCAAATAGAGATATGGTCCAATCAACAATCGCTAATACCTGGAGTAACTGCCTATGAAGGTTTTAATTGGATAGAAATCAACGCTAACCAGAAAAGTGGAATTTTTCAAGATATTTGCACAGTACCTGGAAGCACAATAAATTGGTCCTTTGCTCATCGCTCTAGAATATCCAATGAGACGGTCTCCGTACTCTTAGGAAGTCCTTCTGGACAAGGCTCAGATCAAGGCACCTATACAGGGGGTAACAATCAATGGGTTGTTCATTCAGGAACATATCTGGTCCCTGCTGGTCAAACTCAAACTAGATTCACCATAAATTCTCAGATTACAACACCTGGTAACTTCGTCGACGATATCCGTATTGATTATGATCCAATAGTTGATTGCGATACTGATGGAGATGGTATTCCTAATCATCTAGACATTGATTCTGATAATGATAATTGTCCCGATGCTCTTGAAGGTGGTGACAATTTTCTCTATTCCCAAATCCAAGGAGCAAGCTTAATCGGGAATGTAGACAATGATGGTATTCCTACTCTAGCAGGATCTAATGGCCAATCAATTGGCAGCTCTACAAACTCTTCCGTTCAAGCAGATGAATGCGACCCTTGCAATAGTAACAGTAGTCAATTTTCAGATCATGACAGCGATGGTGTCGGTGATGAATGCGACCTTGATGACGACAATGATGGCATACCAGACACTGCAGAGTGCCCTGAAGTAAACATTACTGATCTTCTTCAAGGTATAAATGGCAATACAGGTACTCTGAATGGAATTACTCTCACCTATAAAAGCGGAGCTGTTGGCGGCAACGGTCTAGTTGGCAATGAACATGGCGATGAAATCAATAGTGGCTTCATCAGTCAAACGAATCAAAATAATCTATTTGACAATAACGAAGATGGGTGGTCAGATTATGTATACACTATTATTGAATTTAGTGAACCCGTCACCATCGGCAGTTCCATAAAAGTACAAGAAGTAGACGGAGCTGAGAATTGGGAAGCGGCTGGTATTATAGGGCTCAACAACAATTCTTTTGTAGTACCTTCTTTCACCAATATTGGTCAGAGTATTGATGTCGTAAATCTAAAAATAATAAATACTATACCAGGCATCACACTACCTAGTACAATTCCAGTTGGTAATGTTTCTAAATCTAGGCCTGGAGATACAAACATAAACAACATTAACAATACTTTTTCTGTAAACTTTAACAAAAACAAAGTTGATAAAATCGTCTTTCTATTTGGCTTAGGTGGGACAGTTGGCGCATCAAGGGGCGGGCAAAGAGTAAACTTAATAGTTCCCTTGCATCTGATTCCTGAACTTGCTTGTGATACCGATAATGACGGCATTCCTAATACCTTAGATACTGACTCCGATGATGATGGCTGCCCAGATGCCGAGGAAGGTGCAGGCACTTTAACTTTATCTAATGGAGACATCTCAAATGAAGTTTTAAACGGAGGTGTAGATGCAAACGGAATCCCTACCATAGCGGGATCTTCAGGACAAGGTATCGGTAATTCGCAGGACGATTCTATACAAGATTGTGACTGTGCATGCGGATCGGGGCTAGACTCCGATGGAGATGGGCTTGACGATACGTGCGATCTAGATGAGCTTGATGTATGTGAAGGAGACGAATTACTAATAACAGCCAACGAGGGCACAAATCATATTTGGTCTCTGCCCGATGGTACGACCTTCGCTGGAGCTACTTTGTCAGTACCAAATTCAAGCATGAATGAGATAGGCGAATATTCTGTTATGTTCACTACTAACTCAGGTTGTAATACAGAGGCGTTCATTGAAGTGAATGTACTACCTACTAGTAGCACAGATGTATCCTCAACGACTTGCGACTCCACATTAATTGGAGTATTTACCGAAACGATACCAAATTACCTTGGATGTGATAGTATTATTACTACTACCATCACTTTAGATCCGTCTGATTCAACAGATCTTATGGACACTACTTGTGATCCTGATTTGGCAGGAATTTTCACGCAAGATCTTAGCAACCAATTTGGATGCGATAGTATCGTAACGACTACTATTATTTTAAACCCTACTGATTCAACAGATCTTATGGACACTACTTGTGATCCTGATTTGGCAGGTGTTTTCACGCAAGATCTTAGCAACCAATTTGGGTGTGATAGTATCGTGACAACTACCATTATTTTAAATCCTACTGATTCAACCGAGCTTATGGACACTACTTGTGATCCTGATTTGGCAGGCGTTTTCACGCAAGATCTTAGCAACCAATTTGGATGCGACAGTATCGTGACAACTACCATTATTTTAAATCCTACTGATTCAACCGAGCTTATGGACACTACTTGTGATCCTGATTTGGCAGG
>JALZVN010000109.1 GCA_023299965.1 Saprospiraceae bacterium
TACTATTTTTTTATTTTTATGAATCTCCCCATGGATATTAGGGATAATGGAGAAAAGTTGGAGCCGTCCCATTCGCCAAAAATTTGAATTTCTTGCCCTGCAGCCGCGGCTAGTAGGCCCCATTTAGCATTTTCTGGACAAAAACAGGGTATTGAATGAAGTGCTTTATCTATTATATAGACCTTTTGAGCCTTGACTTCTACTCGAACTCCCTTGAGACTAACTGGAAAACGGTATAATACTGGATTGGAAGCAATAGCCATGGTATATGCCTTTAGAAAAGCTTCCAAATCAGTATATGCTGCAAAAGCGGCTACTGATTGTTGGGTATGGGTATGTGCTTCGATCGCAACTCTTAGTTTATATGCTCCTGGATAGACTCTAACATCTCCCATAAAAGTTCGACCAGCTAACCAGTTTTGCATAAAATCCTGTTTGCCCCACGCATAGTCTAAAATCTGCCCCATGAATTTGGTTCGTTGACCCTGTATCCAAGTCCGTCTAAACCTTATTCTATCTTCCTCTCCATGCACTACCCCGAGCACCAACCATTCATCTTTGATAAGCTCTGCGTTTACTAGATGTTTCTTTGTGATATTATATCCGCCGGCCTTGAGTAGGGACAGGACCATGTCTTCAGGCAAGGTATTGATCTTAGTTAGCGCCTTGGCAAGTATGTATATTTCACTAACTGCGTCTATGATATATTCTTCTTCCTCTTGTGCAATAGCGTTTCTAATATGTTTGAGGCGATTACTTATACCCGACAACTGAGCATCCACCATACGCTTACTGATACTCTCCCAAAAATCATCAGGTTGATTATATAATGTAGTAATCCCATTATTGATTATATCGGCTAACCAAACGATAACCTCGTTGGCGCCACTTTGCATATTTTCAATTCTGCTAAGGCTAGGAAAAAATGGGGAAGTAAAAGGGGTTGGAGAAGCCATACATTAAGCTGGCGTTTTTTCTTCTTTTGTATCGTTTATACCCAGTTGGGATATAGCTCTTGCAGAGGCTGTCTGCTCGGCGCTTTTTTTATTGAAGTCATCAGCATAGGCTACTTGCACTCCATCTACTAAAACAGCCACCTTAAATCTATCCCGTTTTTCAAACTTATAACGAGCGACTACTTTATAGCCTACCGTTTGACCATGCTTTTGGCAATATTCTAAGAGTTGAGATTTATAGTTTTCATCGACTTCTTCCAGTTTGTGAATATCTATATAGTTTCTCAACATTCTTTGCACAACGAAGTGCTTAGTAGCATCATAGCCTTTTTCTACATACACGGCTCCTACTAAAGCTTCCACAGCGTTACCTAACATGGACTTACTAAGCTTAGTCTTATTATATTCGGCAAGGAGCATATCCAAACCCATTTTATCTCCGATATCATTCAAAGATTTTCTTCGTACTATTTTGGATCTCATCTTAGTAAGGAAGCCTTCGTTTCCTCCAGGATATTTCATAAATAGATACTCTGCTACGATAGTACCTAAGACGGCATCGCCTAGATACTCCAATCTTTCATTATTTCTAATGGCAGAAGACTTTTCAGTATTATTTGACTTATGTGAAAACGCTAGTTTGAACAAATCCAGATTGGCAGGAGTAAACCCTAACAAAGGCCTCAACTTATTTACAAGCACCTTGTGCTTAGAAAAAAACCTATTATAAAATCTGAATATAAAACGCAAACTTGATTATTGATTAAAAATGCACCTAAAGAATATCCTTAGATATGTAGGGTTATGAGTAATACTATAAGATTTTTTTGAGGGACTGCCGTTAAAAAAAATCTCCTCTCAAAATCTAGAACAAAAGAAGAAATCTAATATTTATACGGAACGAGAGCTTATCTCCAGTGTTTGCAAAATATCGCTTTTTATGAGAACTTTTTAAGAATAAGGGAGGAATTATGTCCTCCAAAACCAAAAGTATTACTCAAAATAGCTTTTACCTCTCTTTCTTGAGGAGAATTGAATGTAAAATTCAACTTCCCATCAATATTCGGATCATCCGTAAAATGATTTATAGTCGGAGGAATAAACTGTTCCTTTATCGCTGCAATCCCAGCAATGGCCTCAACAGCGCCAGCTGCACCCAGTAAGTGCCCCGTCATAGACTTGGTACTACTTATATTTAGTTTGTAAGCATGGTCTCCAAAAATATTAAGAATTGCTTTTGATTCCGCTACATCACCAAGCGGCGTAGAAGTTCCGTGCACATTGATATAGTCAATATCTTCAGGATTCAATTGAGCATCCTTTAGTGCTATCTTCATTACAGAACTTGCCCCTAACCCATCAGGATGTGGAGCAGTGATATGATGGGCATCCGCTGTAGCTGCGCTTCCTGCAACTTCTGCATATATGTTAGCGCCTCTCTTTTTAGCGTGTTCATACTCTTCCAAAACGAGGGCTCCTCCCCCTTCTCCAAGTACGAATCCATCTCTATCCTTATCAAAAGGTCTAGACGCTGTAGTGGGATCGTCATTCCTTTCACTCAATGCTTTCATGGCGTTAAATCCACCAATTCCTGTAGTAGTAATCGCCGCTTCAGATCCTCCGGTAATAATAATATCTGACTTTCCTAGTCTAATATTATCAGCCGCAACAGAGATCGCATGACTTGCAGAAGCACAAGCAGAAACAGTGGCAAAATTTACTCCTCTGAATCCGTACTCTATAGAAATATACCCTGCCGCGATATCCACAATCATCTTTGGGATCATGAAAGGATTGTATCTAGGTCTTTTTCTTCCATTCTTTTCAAAGTCCTCTATATCAACCTCTAAAGATCTTAAGCCTCCTACACCAGAAGCCCAAATTACACCTGCTCTTTCAGGGTCAAAACCAGAATCCATAATTCCACAATCCGCTACTGCTTCTTTGGTACAAGCCATAGCCAACTGAGAAAATCGATCCATTCGACGCGCTATTTTTCGGTCCATATGATCGTTAGGGACAAAGTTTTTCACCTCACAGGCAAACTTCGTTTTAAATACTTCCGAATCAAATAAAGTGATTGGTCCAGCTCCACTTTTTCCTTGCTTTAGTGATTCAGTGAATTCAGCAAAAGTGTTACCGATGGGTGTAATCGCTCCAATACCAGTAATGACAACTCTTTTCATATTTAATCTGTAGTCAGGCTTAATTTAAAAATCCACAAATCACTAAAGCGATTTGTGGACATTTGTTTGACTTATTATAGTCATATTCAATTATTTCCGCTATTCATCTTAGTTAGTAGCGGACTGCTTTTCTAGATAATCTATTGCATTACCAACAGTCTGAATGTTTTCAGCATCTTCATCCGGAATTGAAATATCAAATTCTTTTTCAAATTCCATGATTAATTCAACAGTATCTAAAGAATCTGCGTCTAAATCTACTGTGAAATTAGCCTCACGTGTAACTTCTGATTCGTCTACACCTAATTTGTCTACGATGATTTTGATCACCTTATTTGCAATTTCTGACATATTATATTGCGATTTTATGCTTGTTTACCTAAGTAAACACAATTATTTAATAAGCTACAAAGAACGTTATAAGAACTACAAATACCAAGAAAATAAAGCATTATGTGTATTTAAGAGTCATCATATTAAAAATACGCTCGAATTGCCTGATATATAGCACATTGAAGGTCCTAAAAAATGCATCTCCAAACCTAATCATCTCGTAATACTATATAGTGCCCTCTCATAACTGTGTATATTTTGAGTATTTTGCAGCGAAATCAAACAACAATAAAGAAATGGAAATAGTAGATCATCAAAACACGAAAATATTAGCCACTGTAGGACCGGCTTGTAGCTCATATGAAATGCTATTGGAGCTTGTCAAAGCTGGAGTTGATGTATTTAGACTAAATTTTTCTCATGGTACTCACCAAGATCATAAGGAAGTTATCGATAGAGTACAATACATAAATGAAAAATATAACCTTCACATTGGCTTATTGGC
>JALZVN010000110.1 GCA_023299965.1 Saprospiraceae bacterium
CACTTTATAAATGAGATAACGGTAATCGATGGAGATGTATATATCGCTAGTGGAGGATTATTGGACAATGACAATAATGCATTTAGAGAAGATGGCGTCTTTGTACTTTCAGACAATAATTGGGAAAGAATCTCTCGAAGAACTACCCCTGTGATTGACGAGCAGGAAGCAGACCTTGACTTTTATCGTATACTAGGTCATCCAGAAAATGACAACGTCTATCTCGGTACCTACTATGGAGGCTTAGTAGAAATTGACGGGGAAAATATTACTGTTTTTAATGACACCAACTCGACGCTGCAAGGCGCCACTGGAGATGAAAGAAGAGAGCGTGTAGCTGGGATGGCTTTTGATGAAAATAACAATCTATGGATGACTAACAATAATGTCCCAGAGCCATTTTCTGTACTCACTAACGAAGGCGAGTGGCATAGTTTCGGATCCCCTGCTGTGAATCTTGGTCAATTAGCCATAGATCGAGAAGGATACAAATGGGCTATTATACAAGGTACCAGTCAAGGCATTGTAGTCTTTGATGACAATGGGACACTAGAAGACACCTCAGATGATAGAACTAGGATTATCACTACCAACGATTCCAACTTACCCGATAATCAAGTATTTTCTATTGAGGCTGATAAAGATGGAGACATCTGGGTAGGTACACTTGATGGGGTTGTGGTTTTTGAGTGTGGTCAATCTGCATTTGACACAGGTGTATGCGCCGGAAATAGAAGAGTAGTCGAAGAAAACTTTGTAGATAGCGAAACTGAAAACCTACTAAAAGGAGAAAGAGTAAACGCCATCGGCATCGATGGAGGAAATCGAAAATGGTTTGGAACCAGCAATGGCGTCTTCGTACAAGATGCTACAGGAACTGAAAACATAGCTTTCTTTGACGAGTCCAATAGCCCTTTATTGAACAACAATATTCTTGACATTGCATTTGATGATGATACTGGAGTAGCATACATTGGTACAGATAGAGGAGTCATCTCTATCAGAGGAGAAGCCATAGCCGGCAACGCAGTTAATGACCCTAAAATTTATGCCTTCCCAAATCCTGTTTCTCCTGACTATGATGGTCCTATCGCTATCAAAGGCTTGGCTAACAATGCCGATGTGAAAATTACAGACATCAGTGGTGCACTTATTTTTGAAGGCAGATCACTAGGTGGGCAGATCATTTGGGATGGTAGAGATTATAATGGCAGAAAAGCGTCTACTGGTGTGTATCTAGTTTTTAGTACGGCAGACAATACACTAAATCCTAGTGCAGCTACTACTAAGATTTTGTTTATAAAATAAACACTTCCTTGAGTCCAAGATTATTTCAAGCTAAAGATTAATGTATCTCCAAACCAATATTCGATAAAGAATCCAGCTAATCTATAAACAGTATAGGGATGAAATCGTCTAAGAAGGTACCCCTTCCAGGAGAGACATATAGAAAGATTCGTACTTAGGTAAGATCTGCTGTAGGTCAAACTTCTCAGCCTGCTCAAAGGCATTTTTACTGAATTGCTTGAGCATAGCCTCATCATTCAAAATTTTGATAGCAAACTTCGCCATAGCATCCACGTCTCCTACATCTGCTAAAAAGCCTGTCTTTTTATGTAAGTTCAACTCCGGTATTCCGCCCGTATTAGAAGAAATGACAGGCACCTCGCAAGCCATAGCTTCCAAAGCCGCCAATCCAAAACTTTCACTTTCAGAAGGCATAATGAACAAGTCTGATACCGCCAACAACTCTTCAATAGCGTCTTGCTTTCCTAAGAAACGAACATGACTGCATATGTTGTGCTGTCTACAAAGCAATTCAGCGCTCTGACGTTCTGGACCATCTCCTATCATCAACAGTTTAGATGGAGTTTTTTGGAGCACCTTATGAAATACATGAATTACGTCATCAACTCTTTTGACTTTTCTAAAATTCGAGACATGTGAAAGCACCTTTTCTCCATCTGGAGCGATTGCCTTCTTAAAGTGGTCTTTGTTCGTTTTTTTGAAGCGCGCTAAATCTATGAAGTTATGTATAACTTGGATCTCTTTACTAATCTTAAAAGAGCTCACCGTATCCTCTTTCAAAGAATGAGATACGGCAGTCACTCCATCAGAATTATTGATGGAAAACTCAACTACTGGAGCAAAAGCTGGGTGATTTCCTACCAGGGTAATATCCGTACCGTGAAGGGTTGTCACTACAGGTATATTTATATTTTGAGACTTCAAAATCTGCTTTGCCATATACGCGACTGCAGCATGTGGTATGGCATAGTGAACATGTAGAATATCTAGCTTCTCATGCTTTACTACATCCACCAATTTACTAGCCAAAGCAGTATCGTAGGGAGCATATTCAAATAAAGGATAATCCTTCACCCCTACTTCATGATAGTATACATTCTGTTGGTAACTATTGAGACGGGTAGGCTGGCGATAGGTTATAAAGTGAACCTTATGTCCTCTAAAGGCTAATCCTTTCCCTAACTCCGTTGCTACAACGCCACTACCCCCATATGTTGGATAGCATACAATACCTATATTCATGAACGCTTAATTTATACACCCAAAAACACATGGGTTCCCCCAAGGTTTAAAATACAATACTATTATTTCTCAACTACAAATCGTTTCGTGACTTGCCCTTGTTCTGAGCTTATCTGCATAAAGTAGATCCCAGGACTAAAATTAGCTACGGAGATAGGCATATTATGTTGTGTATTAACAGGTAATTGATCCGCCCAAACACGCTGACCTATAGCGTTATATATATTTAAATCTAAATCTTGAGGCTTTTCTAGCGCCAAGTCCAGCGTAAGTATCTCCCTAGCAGGATTTGGGTATAAATTCAAATTTAATAGGTCTGAAAGCTCACTTGTCGACACAGTCCCTACGTTGAAAAACGATACTACAGAACAGTTAAACGCATCTGTAACCGTCACTGAATATTCTCCAGGTAAAAGATCCGAAATACCACTAGATATTCCTGATGACATTTCATTGGTAGACCAGGCAAAAGTATATGGCTCAATTCCACCGGTAGGACTTACCACAATGCTCCCATCTTGTGCTGCACTGCCAGACTCATTATTGATTAAGTTATTTACAGTGATAGAGTTTTCAACACATTCATATACATTGATATCGTCCAAAACCATTCTAAAGCTTGTTCCCCCTCGCAAGGCTGTAAATCTAAAATTCACCAATTCACTAATGTAGTTTTCCAGAGATAGATTTACCTCTGTGAATGTTTGACCAAGATTTGGATTCACTACATTCATGTCTATTACTTGCAGCAATTCATAACTCTCGCCACAATCCCTAGAGACTTCTACCAAAAGTTCATCTCCTACACTCAAATCTGCAGGAGGTATCGTAGGGTCTATAGATGCAAATACGTATCTAAACGATAGAGAATCATTCTCTGCTATTCTTCCATATCTAGCTGTTACTAGTTCGAATCTACTATTCAAAGCATCCAAATCACTAGAGACCACCTCTGTACCGTTAAACATAGAAAAGATATCTACCTCATCAGATGACCATCGGTCTGGTAATGTATTGTCTGCAAATCCTTCAAAAAATGGCAATAGAAAAGTATGTATAAAAGTAACTGAGAACTCATCATTAGAAGCATCCCCATCGCCTTCAAGCGCAGTTCTCACATTGATCGTGTACTCACCAGGTTCGGATACGTTGATCAACTCTTCAAACGGAAAAGCCATACAGCTATCCTTAGCAATAACTCCTGTGAATAGACCATCTACTGGCATCTCCACGTTTCCTCCTATCTCCTGTAAGTTTAATGTCAACGTAAAATCAAAAGGAATCAAAGTCTGTGGCGCAGCTCCAAAATTCTTCAAAATCAAAAACAAGGTATCTTCTTCAAGAAAATCACACTTCTGACCAAACTCCGGTGCAAACACTCCTGAGACGCCGACATCTCTGGTAAATATGGTGTTGATTTGTTGGACACCTGAGACAATACTTGTATCACCACCAAGGCAAATCAAATAGATCTGATAATCATAACAAGTATTTTGAGTTAAACCAGTCAAAGTTACACCTGACAAACTTGTCTCCGCCATCAACACAGAATCAGGATTACCCAAAAACCCACAAGGAGCATATTCTATTTGATATAGACCTAGAGAATCTGAAGCTTCCCAATCTATAACGACGCTCGTATCAAAGGAATCCACATTCATTATAGCACCCAAATCGATAGACGGGCAGATAGGACAAGAGGCAAAATCATCAAATCTTACGCCTTGCAATGGATTGGTGTCATTCAGTAATACCTGACCATCTGAATCAACTAGCTGAATATTATTGTCCGTATTATTATCCCCTCTATTGTATCGTATACTAATACTGTCTCCTTCAACCAATGCGATAGCAAAAGTATCTGTCGCACCAGTCAACATAAACTCCGTAGAGTCAGACTCGATAATAAAAAAGATTCTTGCTCCCTGCCAACCATCTCCACCAGCATCGTTTAGGATCAGTTGATATTCGCAGTCATTTTGCGCTTGGAGACTTAGTGAAAAAAATACAAAACTTAGTATTAAGTATAGATATCGGTACATAGCTAATATTTGATGGATAATATCAAAAATAGCCTAAATATACCAATTTAATTATCGTCCACTAGGCAAAACAAGGGTATACGTTTAATAAAAATTTGTAATGCGATCTACCGCTCTAGATACTTCTAATTTTGACTCTAGTTTAGTTTTGCAAAAAAAACCATCAAGTATTATTTTTGCCAGCCCTAAAACTTCCACAAAAAAAGCATATTGACCTATTACAAGCTGACTTGCAAGTTATTATAGACTCATTTGTACTTAATTTAAACTTTTACTACAAACCTATGTTAGTCAACTACAATTCAAAATAGGTGACATTATATTCTATTAGTGATTTAGAGAAGCTTTCTGGTATCAAGGCGCATACCATAAGGATATGGGAACAAAGGTATTCCATTCTCCATCCTAAGCGAACATCCACCAATATTCGATTCTACGAAGAGCAAGACCTCAAGACGCTTCTCAATATCGCATTCCTCAAAAATAACGGATACAAAATTTCCAAGATCGCTAAGATGAGTGATCAAGAATTTGATCGTGCACTGACTACCATCTCCGGAGAGGGGACCTCTCAGAATATCCAATTGGACGCGCTCATGCTATCTATGATGGAGATGGATGAAATACGTTTTGATACCATTATAGACGAAAACATAGAAAAGGTTGGCTTTGAGAAAACCATGCTTGGAGTCATTTACCCCTTTCTAGAGAAACTCTCTATGTTATGGATGACCGGGTCGGTCACCCATGCGCAAGAAAGCTTCATGTCCAATCTTATCCGACAAAAGCTATTGACCGCAATTGACAAGGTCAAGATTTCAAGCAAGAGATCTACCAAGAAGTTTGTTTTATATCTCCCCAAAGGAGAGAACCAAGAGCTGAGTATCCAGTTGATGCACTATCTATTGAAGGTACGAGGCATACACGTTATATATTTGGGTCCTGACATGACCATTTCTGATGTTGGAGATGCGGTACACATTACCAAGCCTGATTACATCTTTACCTTGATTACCGAAACCTACGTTGGCGAATCCATCACCAACTACATCGGAAGAATGGAAAGACAATTTCCCGATACTCATCTCTTGCTATCGGGGTACCAAGTCGTAGCCCGCAATATTTTAAATAAAGACAACATTACCATTCTAAAGTCCCTCCCTGAGACCATCGACTATATCGACAGTTTATAATTTTTTCGGTATCTTTATATATGTCTATCTCTCGATAGACGAAACACACAATCAAGATGCCTAGAATACTCGTATTGCTTTTCTTTTATGCGCTTTCGCTTCACACCTTACTAGCCCAGGAGGAAGACAGCTGCAATAAATTAGGCGTTTGGCTTTGGCGTTTCGAACAAACAGGACAACCCTCTCATCTCAATTTGGCTCGTACTATCGGCAGAATGGGAGGAAAGCGATGTTACATCAAGGTCGCAGATGGAGGATACAATCCTAACAGTTGGCCGACTATCGCAGATCAAAGCATCCCCTCGACATATGATGACGAAGGTGTCGAAGTGTGGGGATGGTCTTACAATTATCCAGGCAATGAAGAAGACCAAGCAAAAGCACTATATGAAGCTGCCAAGACAGGCTACAAAGGCTTTGTCGTCGACATCGAAATCGAATTTAATGGCGCAGATGAAACGCTAGAGTCCTTGATGCAAGCGTTCTCCGCTGCCAAGGACCAGGCTATCGCAGATGGATATGCCGATCCAGATTTCCCATTTTATGTGACGACATGGGGCAATCCCGTTTTACACAACTATCGCATCGATATTATAGACGACTATGTAGACGGCTTCATGCCACAGACCTATATCGAAGAGTGGGCAGGTCCACACTTATCCGCTATCGAAGCCTGCATTGCAGAAGGAGAAGCAGAGTACGCCAGCCTTGGAGCGACCAAACCTTTGCACCATATTTTGAGCACTGCGCAAGAAATTTTGACAGCCCAGGAGATCACCGATTTCATGCAGCTCGCGGGACCAGAGTCTTCGCTTTGGCGCGTGCCAGGAGGAGGTGTTTCTACCTTGATTTGGGATCGCTGGAGAGACGTTGATTGGGATATCAATTTTTGTCAGACCGTCTCTACTCAATCTCAAGAAATATTTGACCTTCAAGTTTTTCCCAATCCAAGCAATGATTTTATCACGATCAGGTCTACAGACCTAGATCCGAGCGGCGATATTGAGATCTATGACCAGCATGGCAGATTGGTCATTCAGCAAGCATTCGATGGTACACAGATTGACCTATCCTCACTTCCGAAGGGTATGTATCATCTAGCACTACGACACCCACTGGGCACTACTCACCGTAGACTAGTAAAGCTATAAACTATGGTACTTATATTTTGTCTACTCGCTGCGGGTACCGCATTTGCCGTCTATCGCAATCTCAAAAATATTTTTGGCATCTACCAACACCTCAGCGATGAAGATATTGATGCCTATCAGACAGGTCAGCTCTCTGAGGACGATCGCCGCTTTGTCACCAA
>JALZVN010000111.1 GCA_023299965.1 Saprospiraceae bacterium
TAATTTAATGAAAGCTTTGCCGCTAGGAAATTATTTATATTATATCTCCCGAAAAGACCTCCTGCAAAGTGCATTTGGCTAAAACTCCCGCCTATAGAATTGGGTGCTAAATCTCCCTGATATGTAGATAAGCCGACAGATAGACCTGCTTCCAATTGTGCTACAGCCGTATGCTGAAGCAAAAACACGTTCAATGTAAGGAGTATAAAAAGTACTTTTTTCATGTTCTTCATCACTTTAAATGCTAATAATCAATATATCAACGCAAAACTAATGCTAGTTTATGCATTTTGAGGAAGTAATTTAAGAATTTATTAAATCATAATAGCTCCTTACGATTCGTTATATTTTTCTATTTTTGAACAAATTTTTTACTTAAAAACTATTATTATGAAATTAAGATCAGTTTTGATCATTTGCTTTGCATTTGCAATGCACAGTCTAATTGCACAGCAGGCACCAGAAAACTGGTTCCACCTGGATAGTAAAGCCGATGGCTACAATGGTGTAAGTACCACAAAAACCTATAATGAAGTATTGAAAGGAATGAAATCGACTACTGTAGTGGTAGCTGTTATCGATTCTGGTGTAGATACGGACCATGAGGACTTATCTTCAGTAATGTGGGTAAATTCAGATGAAATCCCTGGAAATGGTATCGACGATGATAAAAATGGGTATATCGATGATATTCATGGTTGGAATTTTATTGGAGGTAAAAACGGGAATGTTGATAAGGATACTTATGAAGCAACTCGTGTATACAAAAAGCTTCATGCGATTTATGCTAATGTAGATGGTTCAAAATTGAAAGGAAAGAAAAAAAGAGAATTTGACATGTATTCAGCTGTCAAGGAAGAGGTAGAGTCAAACAAGACCAATGCAGAGTCAAGATTAGCTCAAATGGGTGCGCAAGAAACCATGGTAATGGGCGCATTAGATGCTATTTCAAATGCACTTGGTGACAAGGAATTTACAAAAGAAAATGTCATGGCTATTGATGCTGGTTCTAACGAGCAGTTGACTATTGGCAAAAGAATTATGGACAATGTTTTTGGTCAAGGAGAAGAAGTAGAAAGTATCGCCTCTTTGAAAAAAGATGTTGCAGAGCAGATGAAAGGTGGTGTGGAGTTCTTTTCTAACCAGATAGAATATGCTTACAATCCAGATTTCAATCCTAGAACTGTAATTGGTGACGACTACAGCAACTCTTACGAGAAAGGATACGGAAATAACGATTACGAAGGGCCTGACGCTTTTCACGGTACTCACGTTTCTGGTATCATAGCGGCAGCTAGAGGCAATGAAATCGGAATGGATGGTGTAGCGGATAATGTTCGTATTATGACTTTAAGAGCGGTACCAGATGGTGATGAAAGAGATAAGGATGTAGCAAACGCTATTATCTATGCAGTAGACAATGGAGCTTCTATTATCAATATGAGTTTTGGTAAAGGATTTAGCTGGGACAAAAAAGCAGTAGACAAAGCAGTAAAATATGCTAATAAGAAGGATGTTCTTTTAGTCCATGCAGCAGGTAATGCAGCGCAAGACAACGATACTTCGGAGAACTATCCAAGAGATGAATTCTTTAAAAATAATGGTATGCCTAAAGGTAAATTTGCTGCCAACTGGTTAGAGGTTGGTGCATTATCTTGGAAAGATGGAGCTGAACTTCCAGCAACATTTTCTAACTACGGTAAGAAAAACGTTGATTTGTTTGCACCAGGTGTAGCGATCTACTCTACTATCCCAGACAATGAATATAGAAATGCACAAGGAACATCTATGGCTTCTCCAGTAGTAGCAGGTGTAGCGGCGATATTAAGATCGTACTTCCCAACATTAACTGCTCAGCAGACAAAGGAAATTTTGATGTCTTCTTCTGTAAAATCTACTGAAAAAGTAAACGTTCCAGGCAAAGAAGAAATGGTGCCTTTTTCTCAGCTTTCAGTAAGTGGTGGTATTGTAAATACTTTTACGGCGGTGATGAAAGCAAAGCAAGTAAAAGGGGCTAAGAAAATTAAGAAATCTGCAATAGCTTATCCATAATTTTTAAACACAGAAAGAATTTAAAAAAGCCCTTTAAAACATACGTTTTAAAGGGCTTTTTTATTAAAAAGTTAAAATCACATAAAAACAACTTCTTTTAAATATTCCTCCTCTAGCCAATCATTGATATTTTTTTTGATCTTCTCTCTTCCCAAAGTCAATTCATGCTTGACACTTGCTGAGCTTATGTGCACAAACAATTTATTGTTTTGAATTCGTATCTGAGTGGTATACCTATTAGCCAAAGGACTCATTTCTTCAGTCCAATAGTTCTTGATCTTGTACTCATAATATTTTGGTCTAAGTTTGTAGTGATCGATAAATACACTTACGAGATCCTTGATGCCCTTGTCATTGTGTCGATTCATAGATTGCTATTTCACCCTTGTTTACAATAAATTCTTTATGTGGCTTAGCCAATTCTTTTACGATATTGCTTATTCTCAATTCGTCTGTATCTGTAATGAATACTTGTCCAAAAGTATCGTCTTGGAGCAAGTTTATTACTTTAGTAACGCGTTCCGCGTCTAGTTTATCAAAGATATCGTCCAATAAAAGTAGCGGTTTTATTTCTTTTCTTCTTCTTAAGAACTCGTATTGAGCCAATTTAAGGCTAATAAGAAAAGATTTTCTTTGGCCTTGAGAAGCAAACTTCTTCAGTGCCTTTTCATTAAATTTGAAAACTAGATCATCACGATGTATACCTGTTGAGGTATATTCAAGATAATAATCCTTCTCAAAGGTTTGATCTAAAAGGATTTTGTAATCAATCTCATTCAGTTGGCTTTTGTATATAATATCGACAGGTTCATTTCCGCCAGAAATCACCAAGTAAACCCCCTTAAAAACGGGAAGAAAGTCCGCTAGGAAATCCTTCCTTTTTTGATGGATATAGGTAGCAGGAGCTTCGAGTTGTTGATCATAAATGCTAATCAGAGTTCGATCAAATTGGTTGGCTTGTCGAATTGTTTTAAGTGTTGCATTTCGTTGCTTGATGACCTTATTATAGGTCATCAAGTGTCCTAAATAGATGGGATCTTCTTGGCATAGTACGTTATCAACAAACTTTCTTCGAGTTTCTCCGCTTTCTTGAATCAATTTGACATCATCAGGGGCAATCATTACAATGGGGAGCATACCGATGTGTTCAGCTAATTTATCATAGGCTACCCTATTTTTTTCTACAATTTTTTTCTGACCACTTTGATACTTGACGACTAAGCCCCATTCTTTTTCATTAAGATCAAGCTTACTATCTACTCTATAAAACTTCTCACCATGCTTAACTACCTGTCTATCAGTCACATTGAAGTAAGACTTGGTCATACATAGATAATAGATGGCATCCAGTAGATTGGTTTTTCCACTTCCATTTAGACCGATAAAGCTATTAATACCAGGAGAGAAGCTGAGTGCTGCTGATTGAAAATTCTTGAATTGACCAAGTTTTAACTCTTTGATATACAATGCTTAATGATTTATTTAAGGTCTATTTTCAAATAATTATGGATAATTTCGCCCTGAAAAAGAAATTTTGCCTTCTCTTCATCTTTTAGCCTAACAATACCGTTAAACAAAAGTAGGTTCTAGAATAGAACTAAAAGAATATTTTTCGTCTAAAAGACTGATTATTGAATCTAAGCTTTGAAGGATTGAGAATATGAGCTATCTTGCAAAAAAGAATAAAATTTATGGCTACAGTGGCAACGAATAAGAAAGCAAAGTCAAAAAAGAAAACAGCTGTTTCGAAGAAAACCTATATGGAATGGTATACTTTGATGCTAAGAATTAGAAAATTTGAGGAGCGTGCGTTGATGATGTACGGGCAGCAAAAAATTAGAGGTTTTTGCCATGTCTACATTGGGCAAGAAGCTGTAGCCGCTGGAATAGAATCAGCTATCACCTCAAATGACGCTATAGTAACGGCCTACAGACAGCATGGTATTGCTATCGGAAGAGGCGTTTCTTGCGACGGTGCAATGGCTGAATTGTACGGTAAAGAAACTGGTGTCAATAAAGGAAAAGGTGGTTCTATGCACTTCTTTTCTAAAGAGCATAACTACTTTGGTGGAAATGGTATCGTTGGTGCTCAAATTCCAATTGGTGCTGGTATTGCATTTGCTGAAAAATATAGAGGCACAAAAAATCTTTGTGTGACTATGTTTGGAGATGGTGCTGCTAGACAAGGCGCTTTGCATGAAGCTTTTAACATGTCTATGGCATGGAAGTTACCAGTTTTGTATATCTGTGAAAATAATGGATATGCGATGGGAACATCTGTAGGTAGAACTTCTAATGTACCAGATATCTACAAATTAGGTTTAGGATATGAGATGCCTTGTGAAGCAGTAGATGGAATGGATCCAGAAGCGGTACATAATGCTATCAGCAAAGCGGCTGACCATATAAGATCAGGAAAAGGACCATACTTCCTCGAAATCAAGACTTATAGATACAAAGGACACTCTGTGTCAGATCCAGGTAAGTACCGATCTAAGGACGAAGTAAAAGAATACAAGGATAGAGATCCAATCAATGTATTGGAAAAGAAAATGATCAAAGAGAAAATGTATACCGAGGCGGATATAAAGAAAGTAAAAGACGCTGTAAAAGTTGAAATTGATCAGTCTGTAAAATTTGCCGAAGAATCTTCATTTCCAGATGCAAGTGAATTGTACACGGATAATTATTTACAAGAAGATTATCCATTCTTAACTTAAAATAAATATTAGCTTCTTTTTAAAGGAGCTAAACAAAACATAATAAAGTAAAAAAAGCTTGCTTCAATATTTTGAAGCAAGCTTTTTTTTACCGTGTTTGAATGAAACAGGACTATGGTACATAGTTTTCTAAAGCCTCTTTGGCATATTGACGCATTTGGTCAATGTTGATACCCTTAGCATCTACTTTCGCATTTTCGAAAATCTCCTTCAATTTATTTGGAGTAGAGCTAGCTAGTTTAGAAAAAGAATTGATACCAGCAGCATTCAAAGCAGATTTAGCTGAGCCGTTTATGCCTTGAATATTCAGCAAATTATCTACTGGTTCGTAATCCATAAATAGCTTCCACTTTCGTAGCTGACCTACCTTAGTATTTCCGTCAAAATCTTGAACAGAAAGCTTCCAAGTTCCATTAGTTCGCTCACCAGAGAATCCTTTGGTAGCATTTGTGTCATAGGTTGTTGCTAAATACTTACCGTCTCCAGACTTATCATGCAAAGTCACAGACTTTCCAGAAGGGGAAGACAATTTTACTACCAAGTCCTTTTTATTGGGATGGTCAATATCTACTAAAACTTTCATTGCGCTAACTGTTCCATTAAACCTACAGAACTGGTTGCTAACTAAGGTTTCAGCCTTTGCATTATTTGTATATACTTCGTTTGGGCAATGAGCACCAGGCTTACAGCCAACGTTCAGAGACCAATTGTTTAGTACAGAAACATTCTTATTAGAATGATTTCTTGCTATCAATTTCCATCTCCCTTTTGAAGTAACTCCTTGTAAAGGGCTTAAAGCACCTCCTTCAAAAGATTTTTGAAAAGGTGTAGGTGCAACTGCACCATTAGTTACGTTACTTTTCTCTTGTAAAGTAACAGATTTTCCATTTGGGGCAACTAATTCCAATTGAATATCATTGGGGTTAGCATTTTTGATTTCTACATCGACAGAAATATTTTCGATATTTCCTTCTTTGAGTATCTCAACAGTAGACGTCAATCCATTGTGATCGCTAGGGATACGTGCGTTTACCCTAACCTCTTTATGTAATCTAAACATATATTGATGTTGATTTATAATTTAAAAAGATGCAATGCAGCAGCAGGATGCTGCTGCATTGCTATTTAATACCATTTAATATCCTTAGATGGTAAAAGGTTTATTTACCTCCTTGCAACTTGTCTTGCAATTTGTCAAGCTTCTTCCACTCTCCTTTTGCTGCAAGATTTGATTGCTTTGGCCAGCTACCTGGATCATGCATTCTATATCTAGATCCTGCATCTTCAAGAATCTTTCTTAAACGAGTAATTTTTGCATCCGCTAGTTGCTTGAATGTCTTGATGCCCCCCTTGTGCAATAATTGCTCAATCTTTGGCCCAATTCCTTCAATCTTCTTCAAGTCATCCTTTTTAGCTTTAGCACCTGCAACAGCCTTCCCTTTAGAGGTAGCAGTTGTTTTTGCCTTAGTGGTCGTTTTGACCTTAGCCTTAGCGCCTGCTTTTGCTTTGGTTGTCTTAGTCGTTTTTGAAGTTGTCTTTTTGGTCTTTGAAGCACCACCAGATTTAACTTCTCGTCTCTCGACTACTGTTGCATCCTTAGCCGTTCTCGTTTCTCCAACTACTTGCTTAGATACGACTTCCGTGTCCATATTCATCATCATACTCTTCAAAGAATCAAAGTCAATTTGCTTCACAACTTCTACTTCTTTGACGATCTCTATCGGCACCTCTTTGATGACTTCAATCTCTCTTATTACTTCAACTTCTTTTGGCTTCTTAGCCAATTCTTTTTCAAGTCTTGTATTCTCCTTCTTCATTGAAGCAGCCTTCGTGTCAAGATCACTGTATTTAGCTTTCCACTTGTTGAGTTCTTTATCGTTTATTACTTCCTTTGTAACAATCTTTTCTACTTCAACTTTTATTGGTACTTCTTTGATTACTTCAACCTCTTTTGGCTTCTTATCCAACTCTCTCTTCAACTTACCAATTTCTGACTCGTAAGTCTTACCTGCAGATGTAAGCGTTTTGATACGTTGATTTGCGTTAATCATCTTACCATCCAAGTCTCCAAATTTAGCTTTCCACTTGTTCAACTCTTTTTCATCAACTACTTCTTTGATCACTTCAACTTCTTTTGGCTTCTTTGCCAAGTCGGCTGTCAGTGTAGTGATTTGAGCTTTCCAAGCTTTACTAGAGTTATCCAAGTCAGCTAAT
>JALZVN010000112.1 GCA_023299965.1 Saprospiraceae bacterium
CCTACCTTAGTGCTGTAATTAAGAAGCACTACAACAAATGCCTGCATTACAAGGAGAATATTTCTGTAAAGTGGATTCGAAAGGTCGAGTACGCATGCCGGGTAAATTGTTGACGCAGTTTCATCCTGACTTTCGCGATAAATTTGTGATTAATCGGGGTTTTGAACAACATCTTAATATCTACCCTAAAAATGTTTGGGATAGAATATCAGCTCAGTTAAATAAATTGAGTGGTCTAGACCCTGGTGCAATACGTGCACAACGATTTATGTTGGCAGGTAGTGCTGTGTTGGATTTGGATTCTGCAGATCGATTGTTGATAAGTAAGCAGCAAAAGATGTATGCCGGAATAGAAAAGCAGGTTGTTCTTTTGGCCTATAAGAATAAAGTGGAGGTTTGGAATGAAGGGCTGTATTTAGAAAACTTTGTGAAAGTGCCAGATTTGAATGATGATGCATTTAACATTGACATTCTAAAAGATATTGATGATGATTTTGATGTATTAGATATATGAGTGCCTATCACATTCCAGTGCTTTTGAATGAAAGCGTAGATGGCTTAGCCATACAAAAAGATGATGTAGTAGTAGATGCGACATTCGGAGGTGGGTCGCACTCAAGAAAAATAATAGAACACCTAGGGGACAACGGTCACCTAGTAGCTTTTGATCAGGATACGGACAGTTTGCAAAATTCAATAGACGATGAACGGTTTGTACTTAATAATGCAAACTTCAAGCATCTGAAGCGTTTTTTGCGCGTGAATGGTCATCAGCAAGTAAATGGAGTATTGGCAGATTTGGGCGTCTCGTCTTATCAGTTTGATACAGCGGAAAGAGGGTTTTCTTATCGCTTTCAAGCAGATTTAGATATGAGAATGGACAAGTCGGGAAAAGTTACTGCTTCAGATATTTTGAATAGTTATACAGCACAGGATTTACAGTCCCTATTTAGCAGATATGGAGAAGTTAGAAATGCGAAATCTTTGGCGGCACATATTGTAGAAGAAAGAAGCTTGCAAAAGTTTACGGATATAAATGGTTTTCTACATTGTATAGGTCCTCTAGTAAGAGGGAATCGCAATAAGTATCTAGCTCAGCTGTTCCAAGCTATCCGAATTGAAGTCAATGATGAAATGGGCACCCTACGCTCCTTTTTAGAACAGGCTTTCGAAACGCTCACTGTAGGTGGGAAGATAGCTATAATATCATACCATTCTTTAGAAGATCGAATGGTTAAAAATTTTTTTAAAACAGGTAATATCGAAGGAGAGGTAAGAAAAGATTTCTACGGAAATCAAACTAGACCTTTTAAGATAATAACCAAAAAACCAATTTTGCCAAGTGTAGAAGAGATAAGAATAAATAGCAGAGCAAGAAGCGCGAAGTTGAGAATAGCAGAAAAAAAATAAGAGTACCTCACAAGTTTGAACTACTTTATCTAACGCAGATAGAATTTCAAAATTAAAGGTATAGTACTTAAAATTTGGGCCCTACCCGCAAAGCAACCCTAAAGCTTTGTTATAATTTTGAGTAACATTGTTTCTTGCCATATAAGAAAGGTGATCCAAAGAACTGTGATGATTCCATCACAATTTGTTTTATTATTTATTCAAGTAATCCGTCCATGGCTAAAAAGAATTTTTGGGATAAAGTTTTCTTTTGGCGTCAGTTTCACTCTGAGAGACTGATGGAGAATATCTCATTTATTTTTTTTATTGGGGTCTTGGGCTTGTTGTATATCGGTAATTCACATTATGCAGAAAAGCAGGCTAGGACGATACGGAAAGAAGAGGCAAAAGTCCAAAGTCTCAAGCGAGAACACATGCAAGTGCTCTCTACATTAATGCATGAAAAAAAGCATACTCGCATAGAGAGCGAAGTCAAGAGTTTAGGATTGGCTCCACCTCAGAGTAGGCCTTATAGAATAGTAGTAAAGTAAGGCGCAAGGATGAATATAAAAAATGAAGTCCTTGTAAGGATGTATATCGTTTTGGCTGTTTTTTTACTATTGGCAGTTTTGCTTTTCGCCCAGACAGTAAAGATTTCTTACTTCCAGGGTGAAAAATGGAGGGCGATTGCGAAAGATAATTATGTGAAGTACGAAAGTGTACCCGCATTACGAGGAAATATATTATCAGATGATGGCAGCTTATTGGCTGCTTCGATTGACAAATATGACATTCACTTTGATTTGAAAGTGAATGGTCTAACCAACAAGGTCTTTGAAGAAAATGTAGATTCACTTGCATACTGTTTATCCAAGTATGTAAATAATAGGTACACTCCAGGTGGTCAGCTAATGCGACTAAAAGAAGCTAGAGCTAAAGGAGCAAGATATTTTACCATCGCTAAGGATGTGTCCTATGAAAAGAAAAATCAAATCAGCGAATTCCCGATTTTCAATCGCGGAAGACATCGAGGTGGTTTGATTGTAGAAAGAGTACTCAAAAGAGATCTACCTTTCAAGTTGTTAGCCAAGAGAACTATTGGTTATGCCAGCAGAGAAGGCGCACATGATGTAGGTATCGAAGGTGCATTCGATAAATTTTTGTCTGGAACGGATGGTCAAAGACTTACGCTGAAAGTCAGTGATAAGACAAGAATTCCGATTAATGAAAGAGCGGAAATAGAGCCAGAAGACGGGACTCATATACAAACCACTCTTGACATCGGTGTGCAAGATGTAGCAGAGGAGGCTTTGATGGATGCATTGAAATATCACAAGGCACAAAGTGGAACTGTGATCTTGATGGATGTAAAAACGGGGCAATTAAAAGCCTTAGCTAATTTGGAAAAAACGCCAAATGGATATTGGGAAACATTCAACTATGGAATAGGGACTAAGATAGAACCTGGTTCCGTTTTGAAGCTCGCTCCGGTAATGGCATTATTAGAAGATGGTAAAATAGATATTCATCAAAACATACCTATTTATAATGGTAAAAGAACATTCTATGATGTCGAGATGGTAGATTCCTCTAGTAAGAGTGAAGATATGGATAGCACTACTTTACTAAATGCTTTTGCAATGTCCTCTAATGTTGGAATTGCTTCTTTGGCAACAAAACATTATCAAGGGACTGATAAGCAAGGTAATGTCAAAGCAAAGAAACTGTTAAGAAGGTTAGAGCAGTTTAATATTACTTATCAGACTGGAATTGAGTTGGCTGGGGAGCCTATGCCTTTTATCAAGGATCCAATAAAAGATAGCAAAGACTGGTCTGGATTGACTTTACCTTGGATGTCAATCGGCTATGAAATGGAAATGACTCCATTGCAAATTTTAGCTTTTTATAATGCGGTAGCTAATGATGGAAAGTATATGAAGCCATATTTAGTATCGGATATTTTGGATAAAGAAGGTTGTATTAAGCATATATCACCATCGGTATTGAATGAACGGATAGCGTCAAAGAATACCATCGATAATGCAAAATTATTACTTGAAGAAGTAGTGAAGACGGGAACTGCAAGAAAATTAAAAAACCCTAAATATCATTTTTCAGGAAAGACAGGAACCTCACAAATTAATTACAAGGGGCGAAGAAAGAATACACAAAAAAAGGTTGGATATCAATCTTCTTTTGTGGGATACTTTCCTTCTAATCAGCCTCGATATTCTTGTATTGTTGTGATCACTGACCCAAAAGAAAACGGTAATTATGGGGCAGATGTGGCAGGACCAGTTTTTAGAAAGATTATTGACAATATTTTCTTCTTGAAACCGGAATTGCACTTAGCTTTAAATGATTATAAAAAACCAAAACTGGAAGGTAAAGACCTTCCTGAAAATTTTGCAGGTAATTTGGAAGACATGGAAGTTGTGTTAAAGACTTTAGATATCCCATACCAAAAGCAGGTCAATAACCCTGCAATGACTACGTCCATAGTGCGTCGAGATACGGTGATATTGATAGATAGACCCAAGGGAGAGAATCTTATTCCCAATGTAGTGGGGATGGGCGTTAGAGATGCGCTATATGTTTTAGAAAATGAAGGAGTTGAAGTAAAATTCAAAGGTAGAGGTAAGGTTACCAAACAGTCCATAAGTCCTGGGACTAGAATAAAAGGACAAACGATTCACCTTACCTTAGGATAGCGTATGAAGGGAAGGATATCAACAGTAAGAGAAATATTGCTAGGAGTAGAAGTACTAAAGCAAGAGAATGCGAATCAACAGGAGGTGACTAATGTCGCTTTTGATTCTAGAAAAGTAAATGAAGGAAGTTTGTTTGTAGCCGTTAAAGGTCAAAAAACAGACGGCCATCAATACCTTAATCAAGTCATTGAGAAAGGAGTAAAAGTAATTGTTGTAGAGGATTGGTTAGAGAACCTTTCTACAGAAATTGCTCAAATAAAAGTAAAAAACAGCGCAAAGGCGTTGGCTATAATAGCTGGTAATTTTTTTGATAATCCTTCACGGAAAATTAAATTGACTGGTGTTACGGGTACGAATGGAAAATCAACCATTGTCAGTTTGTTAAAACAACTGTTCGATGGTTTAGGCTTCAAAACTGGTTTGCTGTCCACAATAAAGAATGTGGTAGGTCAGAAAGAATTCATTGCTACGCATACAACACCAAATCCAGTAGAGCTCAATCAGCTCTTATCTAAAATGGTAGATGCGGGTTGCAGTTATGTATTTATGGAAGTCAGTTCGCATGCAATTGACCAAGAGAGGATAGCAGGCTTAGATTTTGATGTCGCTATTTTTACCAACATGTCTCATGATCATTTGAATTATCATGGCGATATGAAGACTTATATAAATACAAAGAAGAGGCTCTTTGACAATTTGAAAAAATCAGCTTTTGCCGTCGTCAATATGGATGACAAAAGAGGCGCGGTGATGGTGCAGAATTGCAATGCTAAAGTAAGAACTTATGCATTGCAAATGATGGCAGACTATAAGGGGAAAATAATGTCGCAAGATTTGATAGGAACCTTATTAAACATTAATAGCAAAGAAATTCATAGCCGCATTGTTGGACGATTTAACGCGGAAAATATGTTGGCGGTGTATGCATGCGGAGATCTTTTTGAGGTAGAAGAGTACGAGTTGCTTATGCAGATGAGTACATTGAAAGCAGCGGAAGGGAGATTTGAACATGTATATGATCAGAAGCGGAATATAACCGCACTTGTTGATTACGCACATACTCCTGATGCCTTAGAGAAGGTGTTAGAAACTATAGCTGATACAAAGATTAGATCAGCTTTAATATATACGGTTGTTGGATGCGGAGGAGATAGAGACAAAACAAAGCGACCGAAAATGGCTAGAATAGGATGGCGTTTGAGTGATCAATTGATTTTGACATCAGATAATCCTAGAACAGAAGATCCTGATCAAATCTTAGCAGATATGGAGGCAGGAATTGCAGAAGAAGATAAAAGCGATGTGTTGATTATTGCAGATCGTCGACAAGCTATAAAGACAGCTTGTAGGTTGGCAAAACCTGGAGACATTATATTGGTCGCAGGAAAAGGTCATGAGAAATATCAAGAAATTAATGGAGTGAAAACTCCCTTTGATGATAAAGAGATTCTTAAAGAAGAATTGAAAATATAATTTGGGGTGTCAATTTATTTTGATACCAAAATCCAATGAAGATAAATAGTAGTGGAGGGACTATTATCATTCTCAGATTGGACAGCTAGAGCAAGAACTTCGGTTCTTGTCTCTGGCTGACTTTTAAATGAACTATTAAAAACGGATACCTTATAAATGTTTTATTACTTATTCGAATATCTAGCTACCCATTTCGATTTCGGAGGCGAAAATTTGTATAAGTTTTTAAGCATTAGAGCAGGCCTGTCTTTTATTCTATCCTTAATAATTTCTATTCTTTTTGGAAAGGGAATTATTAATAAGTTGAGAAGCTTACAAGTAGGGGAGTCAGTAAGAGACCTCGGATTGCAAGGGCAATTAGAAAAATCAGGAACGCCAACGATGGGAGGGATTATTATCCTATTGGCGATTATTGTTCCTACAGTTCTTTTTGCTAAGGTGTTTAACGTGTACATCATTACGATGCTTGTATCAACCGTGTTTTTAGGATGTATAGGATTTGTAGATGACTATATCAAGGTCTTTAAGAAAGATAAAAAAGGCTTACACGGTAAATTTAAAATATTAGGTCAAGTCCTAGTAGGAATATTTGTAGCCTTGGTTATGCTCTTCAGTAATGATGTGTCATTTGTGATGGA
>JALZVN010000113.1 GCA_023299965.1 Saprospiraceae bacterium
AAAACATTTAGGGTTTGTATCCCAAGCTTTTCACTTTGGTTGACTCCAATATTGATTGGTGGGCTTAAGATCATTCTGGGAGCAATAAAGTGGATTCCTACGAACCCAACTACTACAGCTAATAGCATCAATATTAGAATGTACTGCATTATTTGGAATCGCTTTTTATTGAGTCTCATTACTTAGAACAACTGTAGGTAACATAAAGATCAGCTCAATTAAGCCCATTCCCTGGTGAATAGCAGTACCCTTCATTATAAACTTTAAATAAGTCTATAAATTGCCTATATCAGATATCACTGATTCTAGCTCCTTAGCTTGTTGGGTTCCTAAGAGCAGTTTTTTTCCATCTTTTAACTCGATTGCCAAACCTCTATCGCCGCTCATATTATATACCGTTCCATATTTTGTCTTCAAACGAACACCCCATCCACCTACAAATCCATACTTTAGTACTTCGACTGATTTTATATCTTGCCACAAGTAGGTTCTTTTCACAAACGGGACCAAACGAAAATTAATTCTATCTTGATTAATATCTGTTTCTAATTTCATGAACCAGAACAAAAGTAAGACTCCTAATATCAAAACAGAGAATAAAATCAATCCTTGATTAGATAGTGGATTGTCACCAAAGGGCTCCCCTAAATAGATTTGCTTATACAATCCGAAAATCGGAAGCAATAAAATCGGAACAATTAGCAAGAATATAGCTTTACTAAATCTTTGAGTTTCTTTAAAAGTGGCTGCCATAAACGAATTTTTATTTAAGTTTTATCCTCTTCTTCGTTCTAATAAAATCATCATCATTAATCCAAGCATAATTCGATCATCATCATCTTTGTCCATATGACCAATCTTTTCTATTTCAAACTTTCTTCCTAAAAATGAAGGTTGTTTTTTCAATCGTACTATAGTACCACCATTAGTATCTTGTAAAAGGTAAGCAGGATTAAAAAAATAACCTGTAAACCAACCTATAACAGGAATTAGTCCAAGCAAAGCATCAAACACTTTTACCCAACCATTTTCTTCTCTGATCTTATATTGTGGATTATCATCTTGGTCTATGATATCATATTCTGCTTTCCAAATAGAACGCCAACCTTTGCGTGCTATTTTCCCAAATACTACACCTTGATCATCATAAAAGCTATACACAGCGGACCAGTCTAACCATCGGTCTGCCTTGATTTGATAGTTTAACTTATTATGAGTGTCATCAGAATAAACAGAAATATTTTCTACCAATTTAAACAGATTCTGAGTTACAAAAGCAACCACGTTTCCATGTGCATCTCTCGCTGTAAAATCATTCGTTAATGTAGTTACTTCAAACTTAAAGTGTATTGGGAATTCTAGGTTTTGCATGTACAAATCTAAGAAATAAACCAAAAAAAACAGTACTCGATGAAATATTCCAAATTCAATTAAAACCTATTGCGGTAGGGGTAGTAGCTAGATCCCGAGTGTAGCGCAGCGAAACATCGGGAGAGTCCGTGTGAAGCCAATTCGGGTGGCAAAGGACCGCGTGAACAACGAGTAGCGAATGGCCCGCCACTTGGGTATGCTTGGCAGTTTAGCATGCGGACCGCCCAAATCGCAATACTATGACTAAACACTTTAGAAATTAGGGCAAGTAACCTTTTTTCTTCTATCTGTGCTAGGGCTGGTATATAGCAGCGATAGCTCATATGCTCCTCTAGAGTTACTAGCTGTAACTAAACTAGATGTGTTAATATCGTAACTAATCCCAATTTGTAAAGCATCATACTCTAAGGTAAGATTAAATATCAGTGCATCAGCTTGGACACTATCCTCTAACTGATTGGCAATATGTCCCCATGCACCTAGTCGTATAGCGACCTCTCTCCAGTCGTCGTTGCTGTACCGAATATTTGATCCAAAAGTATACGAGCGCGAAGCGCCTTGCAAATTGAAAGCAATAGCTGGCAGGACACTCAACTGATCTCCAATTGGAATCTGTGCACCTGCGTGGGCTACCCAACGCTGTTCAGCTCTCAACGAATTGTCTCCAAGAAAAGTAATCATAGGAGAATTTGCTCTATTAACAGCCGCTCCTGCATAGACACTAAAATTCTTTGCTATCACACCATACCACATCAAACCGGCATTAATATTTAGATACACATTTGTATTTCCTGATATCAATTCATTATTATCCGCAGCAAAATCTACCTCTTCTTTGAAGCCATCAAACTGTGAACTAAACCAAAGGTTTCCAAAATCAAAAGAGCGCTGCCCAACCCCTATTTGTGAGCCTGCAATAAGGTACTGCCCTCGTGAAGAATATCCAGTACCGCTCAACTTCTTCAGATAAGAGACATTTAAATTCCCTTCTGTTAAAGTCAAATTAGACTCCCCTGCTCTATCTCTGAGAAAGTTAAACCCAAGAGCTAGATAGTCATCGCCTACAATATTGTGTCTATAATCAAAACTCGCGCCGAGGGTTCTAAAAGCCTCGTTACCCAAGACACTAGACCACTGATCTCTGTAGTTTATAACAGTACGCCAGGTACCATCAAAAACTCCATTTAACGCGGGATTGAGATGCAGTGGCGCTGCATAAAATTGAGAAAATCTAGGATCTGGAGATTGCCCAAAAGCATAGGTACTAGACAAAATCATCAGCGCTAATATATAGAAATATAATTTTTTCATATTGAGAATTAATTATCTAATCAATGTTGTTTGCCCAGAAAAATTATCTGTTGATCCGTCTTCAAAAGAGACTTCAAGTACCCAGATATAAACGCCAGTTTCCATAGGTTCACCACGGAATGTACCATCCCATCCTATGGTTTGATCATTGATATCGAAATTTGTATTTTCGTAAACGGTCTCTCCCCATCTGTCATAAATTCTGAAATCGTTTATGCGAACTATATTTTTGGATTTACCATGCACTATAAGAATATCATTGTTATTATCTCCATTTGGTGTAAAACCAGTAGGGACCATTATTTGAGCTGTTTTTGATACAAACACAGTTACTAAATCACTTGACATACATCCGTTTTCATCAATACCAAAGGCCTCATAGTTAGCAGTAAAGAGAGGAGAAACAATAGTAGAGTCACACGACATACATGATAAGTCAAAATCTGTGTTACTAGACCACTCAATTTCAACTTCTCCAAAAGGATTAAACAGTATGACTTCTAAAAAC
Source organism: Saprospiraceae bacterium (assembly GCA_023299965.1). GTDB lineage: Bacteria > Bacteroidota > Bacteroidia > Chitinophagales > Saprospiraceae > JALZVN01. The sequence goes on from JALZVN010000113.1 coordinate 3,191, forward strand.
GCAGAATCACCAATTTCTATAAATTGATCTTCACCAGCAAATAACTCAAACTGTGGTACTGTACCAACTTGAATAATACTATCCCATTCACAACCTCTATTATCTCTAATAAAAATGGGATAAGGACCTGCCTCTAAATTTGATCGCATATTTTGATTTCCAAAAAACTCACCATTTATGCTATAGGTATATGGCATTGCGCCACCTGATGCAGTCAAGGTAAAAGATCCATCATCCCCATCAAAGCAAGTAATATCTACAACATCTGCTTGGACAGCTAAAGCTATCGGAGCTACTAATACCGTATCTTCCGCAATACTACAGCCATTTTCATCTGTAATGGTGACTGAATATGGACCGTCCGATAGATTATCGATAAATCCATTTCTAGTCTCTCCATTACTCCAATTGAAATTATAAGGAACTGTTCCTCCTATAACATTAGCGACTATAACGCCATCTTCATCTCCATCACAAATATTATTCGTAACGACTAAGTCAGAAGAAAGCGGAGATGGTTCATTCAATTGTACAGAAGTCACCACTTGACAGCCTTTGTCATCCACCACGGTAACAAGATAACTTCCATTATCTAAGTTTTCTATTCGTGGCGTTTGCTCCATCGTGCTCCATTCATAGGTCGCTACAGGATTGTCTCCAATAACATTAGTAATCTCGACAAATCCATCATCGAATCCAAAGCAAGAAGGATTTTGTTTCACAATTTCAAGACGAATGGGTTGCGGTTCCTCAACTGTTGTTTGAGCTACACCTGTACATCCTTGATCATCTGTCACTGTAACCGTATACACAACTCCATCTCCTCCTGGTAGATTTTCTAATATTTCCGAAGTTTCATTGGGAAAGTTATCCCATTCATAAAAATAGTTATCGATATCATCTCCACCATTTCCGCCTCTCACAATATTCAGCCCGACTAAACCATCTTCGAAATTATTGCAAGATGGAGGAACTGAAATAATATTTGTTAATATGGAATCATATTCCACTACAGTAATTGTATCTGTCAAAGTACACAGATTTTCATCTGTAACTGTTACCGTATAGAATTGAGCCGCTAAACCATCTACGGTCGAGGAATTTGCAATGCCAGATACACTCCATTCAAAATCATAATTTGGTCCCGTACCTCCTGAAACTATAAGTTCTACACTACTCATATTAGCACCAAAGCAAGATGTATCTGTTTGGATAATATCAAAACTCAAGCCTTCCATTGGTTCAATAATAGTAATCGTTCGCTCGATAGAACAATTGTTTCGATCAGTAACTTCAATATTATATATACCAGTTGATAAACTCGAAAATATGGAATCTGAGAGTATTTGATTATTTAGGCTATAACTATACGGGAAAGTCCCGCCTGACACTACTGCTGTTACCACTCCATTATCTGCACCAAAGCAGTCAATCTGATTTACCATTAAAGAAAGAGATAAAGAATCAGGTTGATTTAAAACTACATTTCTTTCTGCAGTACAACCATTATTATCGGTAACTGTCAAAGTATAGGTTCCAGCAAAAAGAGAATTCGCAGGGTTTAAGAACTGCCCGAGAGGGTCATCCCAAAGATAAGTATATGGGGCTTCGCCTCCACTGATAAATCCGACCAATTGTCCATCATTATCTCCAAAACAACTTGGCATTGTGCCTACTAAAGAATCAATTCGAACTGGATCTCCTGCTATTACTTCTACATCTTCGCTCACCGAACAATTGTTGGTATCTGTAACCGTCACTGAATAAATCCCAACTGCTAAATCTACTGCATCACTTACCGTCTGACTCAAGGGATCATCCCATTGATAAGTATAAAAGGCAGTACCTCCAATCGCAAAAACCGAAGCTGTACCATCTGCATTTTCAATACAAGATGCAAAAGTACTATCTACAGAAAGTACAATCTCACTAGCAGAATTAACTGTGACAGTTCGTGTAGTAGAACAACTTCTACCATCCGTAATAATCACTTCATACTCGCCCGCTTCTAATCCTGTAGCCATTTGTGTAATTTGTCCTGCAGGATCATTCCACTGATAGCTGTATGGCGTCACCCCACCGGTTACACTAACGAACGCTGTACCATCATCCCCATCAAAACAAGAAGTTGCCTGTGACGTGGTATTAGCCGTAACTTCAGAGGGTGAACCTATCCCTACAAGACCAACAAAATTGCAACCATTCCCATCCGTCAAAGTAAAATTGTATGGTCCTGGTGCAAGATCGACAGCAGTCTGTGTATCTTGATTCATAGGATCATCCCATGCAAAGGTAAATGGTCCATTTCCAATTAAATCAATCGTTGCAGAACCGTCAAGCGTATTATGACAACTTGCATCCGTTCCGACAGCAGTTGCCATACCTGGATCTGGTTGTGTTATATCTATAAAATCAGTAGCCTCACACATATTGGCGTCTCTAACAGTCAGGGTAAAAGTTCCTGCTTCTACATTTATGTTTGGACCAAATACTCCATGATCCCATTCGTAAACATAAGGAGGTGTACCACCAGTAACTGTCGTCAAAATGGTTCCATCATTACCTCCATTACAAGAAGGCTCATCTCCTAAAAAAGTAATTTCTATAGGGGCTGGTTCACCGATAGTAACCGTTGCCGTTTCTCTACAATCATTTGCATCCGTTGCCTGTACAGTGTACGAACCGGGCGCTTGTCCAATAGCTATAGAGTCAAAAGTAGAAGGTGTCGTAGTCCAAAAATATTCGAAGTCTCCGGCTCCACCTGATGCTGAAGCATAAAGTGTCCCATCTCGTCCTCCCACACAAGTCACATCTGTAGACATGGTATCGATTTGGATTGCTGGAGGCTCCACCAAAGTAATGGATACAGAATCAATACATCCGTCTGCATCTTCAACTACAATGGTATGCATCCCTGGTCCAACATTTTGGAAAAAACTGGTCGATTGAACAAGGCTTCCATCTAACGTAAAGGTAACTGGGAAAATAGCACCCATTGTGTTTGCGGAAATAATGCCATCTTGTAAGCCAAAGCAACTTATATTTTGAACTATGTTTGGCATGACAGTTAAAAAACACTCTCCATAAGTCACCGTAATTTCTGAAATTTCGCGATTACAAGACCCTATATCCGTAAGCCCTCTAACCATAAAGTTAACTTCTTCCCCTTCGGCTAAACCAGATACAAAGTGTGATAGCGTTCCGTTATTGGGAGGGAACCATCCGACATTGTTCACATTTACTTCATAGGAGGTAGCATTTGGTGTAGGATCCCATTCGTAAACAATGACTCCTGGTGCTGCATCTTCGATGCTAACAACTGGCGCATCCAGATCTGGTACAACACTTACCAAGATTGTATCAAAACCTATACATCCAAAACCATCCTCTATCCGCACAATATATTCGGTGCTTGCAGTAGGATTTGCAATTGGATTAGGACAATCATCGCAAGTCAAACCTTGACTTGGACTCCAATCATACTCCACTATATTTTCTGTATTGAATGAGATAGACCAACTGTTTAACAGATTCTTATCTATTGGACCAAAACCATCGGATAAAATCAAAGTCCATACTCCATTTATCTGAGCTCCAATTAGGTCGCTCCAATTTCCCTCTGGACGAAAGTCTCCGGCATACGGAGGAGTAGCTGAAGAGATTATTGGCAAATTTGGATCTACTTTAAAGCAAGTATTTCTGAAGTTATCTCCAGCTCCTCCATTATTAGTTGTTAATTCAATAATTTCTCCTGTGGGTGCTTCTAGATAAATTTGAAGATCACCTGTAGCATCCGTATCTATATCTATACATACTGATGCAACATCGGTAGCTGGCACTGATATTACATTTGGTGTGGCTCCTGAGACTGATATTTCAGACCCGAGAGGCGCACTTGGCGGATGCGTGGCATTACCAAACTCTGTAGCTGTGCTATTGACGAATGGAATAGTACTTTCATCGAATCCTAGATACTCCGCTTGTAAATGCACTGTGTCTCCTTCACAGATACCTTCATCATCGGCTGATCCGACTACCTCATCGCAAAAGAAACATCTTGGATCTGCCTCGGATAATACACTAAAGGAAATAGTAGTATCAAACGTACAACCAAATTCATCTACTATCTCAAATATATAATTGCTAGTCCCAGCTGAAGTAGGGACAGTCAACATACTATCTTGGTCACTAAAAATAATATCATCATTTGGAGCCCACCCCCAACTTTCAATTCCTGGAGTAAAGCTTTCTGTATCTGGGCGTAATTCTTCAGCGAATGTAATTGACCACCAAAACAGCCATCCATTATCTTGCCTAATTTTATCCTCTACGATTAGGGTCCATTCTCCATTTACAGGGCAGCCTAGCAATGTATTAAAACCATCAATAGGCGTATAAGAACCTGCGGGCAAACTCGTTCTTTGCGGCTGCATTAATGCTTTCTCAAAAAAGGAGCCAAACTGAGGATTAGGGGTAAAACAATACGTGAAACCTTGACCTGGAATGGGGTCAGCAGTATTGCCAGGAATATTATCATCCCCCTCAAAGGGTATACCTAAAAAAGCTTCCAAAGAAAAAGACGCATTCGTTGTATCTAACCTCATTGGCATTGTAGCACCATTTGGACATTGTAAACTAATATCTAAATCACGCACATAACTATGTTCCATATTTATGCAAATTGACTCTACTTGATCAACATTGGTTATTACCGCACCAGGAACAAATTCATTAAAAACAACTGGACTTTCATAAGCCACATTTACCCCATCTGGAAGAGGAATAGAATCCACATTACCATTGCT
>JALZVN010000114.1 GCA_023299965.1 Saprospiraceae bacterium
AAATTGCGGAAGAGCTAGAGCATATCAAAACGGATAAGTTTTTCGATAGAATGGACGAGTTGTTAGGCTTTCCTACTACTGATCCACATGGTTCTCCGATACCAGATAAGAATGGGAATTTTAACAAGCCGAATTACAAAAGGCTTTCTCAGATTGCTTTGAATAAATCCGTATTGGTCAAAGCCCTGCGAGAAAGCTCAAATGATTTTTTATTGTATTTGAATAAGAAGTCAATTCAATTGAATACCAAAATAATGGTTACCCATATTGAGTCTTTTGATGGCAGCTACACCGTCTCTTATGATGCTAATTCCGATGTCGTTTTGAGTAAGACAATCTGCGACAAGATCTTAGTCGAAGAGGTATAAATTTTCCTGTTCACCAAGAGAGAAAGCATTAACTACAATCGTTTAAAAGCTTAATGGGTCAAAACAATACGCAGCTCTTTCGCTAATTGATTGCGAATCTCAAGCAGCTTTTGATGGGTCTTAACTAGTCTTATAATATTTGCATCCTTAGCTTTCATCTTTTCCTTATTCTCCGCCATCATCGCTTTTATTTTTGTAATCTTGAAGTACTTCAAGGCCTGCATACATTCCTCAAAGAAATTTTCTTCTGGAAAGGGCTGTGTGCGCAGCGTCATGTCATGCATGTCTTCCCAGTTGTGCGAGTAGGTGAATTCTTCAGAACATAAGGTTACTGCAGAAGTTCGGATTTCTTTATCTTGATGATTGATGAATATTTTTGCACTAATATCCTTACCTGCATTGATTCTCTCTTTGGCGAAGTTAATCATAGCTTTATAGGTAGGGTTTTTGAAGTGATCCAAAACGTCCTCCAGATTAGCTACGAGCAACTGACCTAAACTGATATCTTGTCCTTCTTCTTCTGGTATTTGCTTGTCTCCGTAGTTAAGTAATAGTTTCAGGATGTCTCTTTCTTTGTAGAAACTACTTTGTGGTTTGTTTTGTGGAGTGTTAGGAGAGGGTGTGAATTCATCTTCTGTTCCTGGGGGTGGAAAGTCTAAAGGAGGCATATCTCCTTGTGATTGAGCTAGTGCTTGATCTCTTTCATTCCTTGCCGTTTCTCTTTTTTGATCGGCCCATTTTTGAGATAGGTTAGTTTTGAGTGCTTTATTAGCCGTCTCCATAAGCACAGATTCGTCTATCTCAAGCAAGCCTGAGCACTCCTTGATATATACGGATCGCTTTATAGGGTCAGGTATCTTAGCGATGCTGTTTACTATCTCATTGATACTTTTACTCTTTTGGATAGGATCGTTTTTACTTTCCTCAATAAGACTTTTAGTCTTAAACAATATAAAGTCTTGGCTCTTATCAGCTAAAAATTGAGTAAACTCTGTACTCCCCAATTTTTGAACAAGTGAATCGGGATCTTCTCCTTCTGGCAATGGGACTACGGATACATTCAGATCTTGGCTCAACGCAAGATCCAATCCTCTACTAGCCGCTTTGATTCCAGCAGCATCGCCATCATAAAGTAGTTTGATGTTGGAAGTGAATCGTTTGACCAATCTGATCTGGTCTTCCGTGAGTGCGGTACCAGAAGATGCCACTACATTTTCTACACCAGCTTGAGATAATGAAATAACATCTGTATATCCCTCTACAAGAATACATTCATCTAAGCTTCGAATGGATTTCTTAGCATGATATATACCATAGAGTATTTTGCTTTTGATGTATAACTCAGTCTCCGGCGAGTTGACATACTTTGGGCTTTTCTTATCGGTTTTGAGTGTACGCCCTGCGAAGGCAATCGGCTTTCCACTCAGATTGTGAATAGTAAACATGACTCTCTCCCGAAAGAAATCTTTGTCATAGTTATTTGTCAATCGAACCTGCTTCAAGAGTTCGATATTGTATCCAGCTTTCTTTGCGGCATTTGTAAGTCCTGCCGGTTCAGAAGAAGAATAGCCCAATCCAAATTTACGGATCGTGTTCTCTAAGTAACTTCGAGATTTGAAATAGCTCAATCCCACAGATTTACCTTCATCGCTGCTAAGCAACTGCTCAGAAAAGTACTGCTCTGCAAACTGATTGACTAGGTATAAACTATCTTGATGTTGCTTCTGCTTTTGATGTTCTTCAGAGGTGGCTGTTTCTTCAATTTCTATATTAAATTTGCCAGCTAAGTGACGTAAAGCCTCTGGGAAGTTAAAGCCCTCATGCTCCATAACAAACTGCACGGAATTGCCCCCCTTGCCACATCCAAAACATTTGTAGATTCCCTTGGTAGGAGAAACAGAAAAAGAGGGAGTCTTCTCATTATGGAATGGGCATAAACCAATCATGTTGGCACCACGCCTCTTTAGATTTACGTAGTCATTCACAACGTCTTCTATACGAGCGTTTTCAATGATATTATTTACGGAGCGTTCGGTGATCATAAAACAAAAATACGATTATCTATCAATTATATGCATTTAAAACAAGTTGTTAAAATATTTAACGCTGCATATGTCGGCATGTAAGGCGCTGTAAAATAGCCACTTACGTAAACTGTTAGATATTAACATTAAAATTTTCAACTAAATCGAATATAAAGGCGTTATTCTTACAACCTTAGCAAATAAAAGCAAGTCTACCAATCAAAAAAGATTATAATGGGTGTTCTCATATATAATAGTGTGTGGTTTGAATGCAGCGAGATTATTAATTAATCTTGCTGCTTTTTTGATTTTAAGACCACTTGCTCTTTTCCGATCCTTTGTTGAAAAGCTACAATATTCTCACTACCTATATTACCAACTGTGCGTATGTTAAGCTAGTAAAATTAGTACACATTTCTCAGTGTCATCGATGACTTATTTTTCGTCAATCATCTTGCAAATAATCAAGAGTACCTTTATAAGCCTGTGAATTAGTATAAAATCAATTTTGAATTTCACAGACGAGTCACTTTTAGCTCCACGTAGGGCGCTAAATAGAGTAAGTTTAGCTACAGCTAAATAACTGAGGGATAATGACGTATATCAAAGATTAAATTTTCTGAAATTTTTGCCGGATTTCATTTTAGACAATGAATCGAATGAATAAAATTACGCCTTTAGCAATTCTGTGTACATAATGTTATCACTTGACTTATATTTTAGTATGTGGTTTGGTATCGTATCGGCATCATATTTGCAAATTTCCTTATGAAAAAGTCCATTGCAGTAGATTCGCACACACTTTGTTGGAATCACTGCAAGTAGTAATACTATAAAATAGACCTATGAAAAAGTATAATTGCATGCATTTTGTCATCACAGCTTTAGTGATGTTTGCATCATTTAGTCTCACCGCCAGTGAGGAACCTAAATCTTTTGAGGATTACGAGATCATTAGCCAGACTAAGAGTGGAAAAGAAAAGATTGCCGCTCTTAATATGATGGTTAGTAAGCTCATCAAAGAGAAAAATCTCACAAGAGCTGAAGCTTTAGTTGAAAAAATCAATCAAGAGATTGGCGCCGACGATAAAATTGGCAACGCATTTCTCAATGTCAATAAAGGAATTCTATATAAGTCTAATTACGATTACAAAAATGCATTGACTCATTTTTATACTGCACTACAGTCTGCTGTGAATGCTGATGACAGACATCAAATTGCAGTTTGTAAAAATGAAATAGGACACGTTTTCCTTTTACAGAATGATTATGATGAAGCAGAACTTAACCTCAATGATGCGCTTTCCATTAGAGAGGGTAAGCAAGATATGAGAGGGTCATCCGAGACGCATATTCTTTTAGGTAAATTATTTTTTGAAAAAGAATTGTTTGGAAAAGCAAAGCAGCATTATAAAAGAGCGTTTGATCTGATGGTGAAGATGCAAGATTTAAACGGCGCTGCAGATTTGGCTTCTGATCTTGGAAACATAGATTTTATCCTAGATGATTATGAAGGATCATTAGTGTACTACAATACTTCTCGAGATGTATATAATCAAGGTGGAGATAAAGAAAAGCTAGCCCGTAATTTATGGGATATCGCCAAAGTGTACGCTGCGCAAGGAAACTTGAAGTATGCTACAGAAACGAACTTGGAAGCTTTAGCTATATGGAAAACTATAGGCTCTAAATTAGGTATTGCAGATTCTTATTTGAGAATTGGGAATAACTATATTTCAAGGAATAATAAAAATTCAGCACAAGAGTACCTTGAGAAATCAGCTGATGTAATCAAAACTGAAGTGAACACGTACGGATCTTTTAAGATTTTTAAGGGCTTGTCTGTAGCTTTCGAAAAGATGGGCGACTACAAGCAGGCTTATCAATACCACGTTTACTTTGATAAAAGTAAGGACGTTGCGTTTAACAAGGATAAATCAGAGGCAATGTACGAGTTGAGTACTAGATATAATTCTCAATTTGCTGCTGCTGAAAAAGAACAAAAGATCGAGAAGTTGGAGATTTCAAACTCAGCTTCAAGTAAGATGAAAAAATTCCTTTTGGCTGTGATAGGACTAGGACTTATGTTGATGTACAACTTGTTCTCTAGCAACAAGAGAAAGAAAAGAGATAATGCAATCTTGACGGACAAGAATGCAGAAATTGAAGTACAACAAACGAAGATCAATAAGCAAAATGACTTGCTAGAATTGAAAAATGATTCGTTGAATAACTTGAATAGCAAGTTAGTTGGGGAGATGGCTGAAAGAGAATCAATCGAGAAATCTTCTTTTGCAAGAGATAGATTCCTGGCGACCATGAGTCATGAGATGAGAACGCCGCTAAATACTATCGTAGGTATATCTCACTTATTGATGGAGAATGATCCAAGAGATGAACAAAGAGAACAAATCAGAAACTTACAGTTCTCTGCAAACAGTATGACTGTATTTGTCAATGATGTTCTAGATTTTTCTAAGATAGAGGCTGGTAAGCTTACACTAGATAATAGAGAATTCTCACCAAGACCATTATTTGAAAATTTGAAGAAACAGTTTGAAAATCCTATTCAGGATAAAGGATTGAATTTTTCATTTAGCTATGATGAAAGAATCCCAACGATATTGGATGGTGATTCAGCTAGAATTAATCAGATCTTCAATAATATCCTTAGTCAGGCTATGGATAACACGGAGCGTGGGATGATTGATATGCAGGTGGTGTTGGAGGATTACAATACTAAGAATGCAAAGATCCGAGTAAAAGTAAAAGATACTGGACATGGCCTAGACAAAGAATTGCTAGACAAGATGTTCCAAGATACCAATCCAGAGGATGACATTTTTGAAGGGTATCAGCGCAATAGTATTGGTTTAAATATGGCTAAACGTTTGGTGGAAATCCAAAACGGTAAGATAGATATTAAGAGTACAGTAGGAGAGGGGACGCTATATAGTGTTATCCTTCCTTTTAAGATCAACAAACGTATCCAAGAAGAGTCTGTATCAGTTCATGAGATTGAAAACGCATTAGAAGGGATAAATATTCTAATTGTAGAGGATAATAAAATTAACCAACTGGTTGTAGCCAAAATGCTGAATGACAAAGGAATTCAGACAGTGACTGCAGATAATGGAGCAGAGGCTTTGCAGGAAGTGAAGATGCATCATTTTGATCTTATTCTAATGGATATTCAGATGCCGATTATGGATGGGTATAAAGCTACCTCTGAAATCCGAGCGATGGAAGATAACACAAAGAGCGATGTGCCGATTATTGCATTGACTGCATCAGCCTTTTTATCCGAGTTAGAAAAAGCTAAATTGTTTGGAATGAATGAGCACGTTGGAAAGCCATTTAGTCCAGAAGAATTGATGGAAAAAATTAATGCTTGCATGACTAGATTTAAAACTAGATCTGCAACGTAAAAAGAAAAAAATATAAGTAAAAAAGGCGGACTCTTATTTGAGCCCGCCTTTTCTATTTGTATGCTCACGTGATATTTTACTTTATCCCTAGCATGTCATTCATTTCAAAATAGCCAGTTTTACCTACTACCCATTTTGCAGCTTGATAAGCGCCATTTGCAAATCCAGCTCTACTATGCGCCACGTGTGTGAGGCTTATTTCATCTTCAATAGATTTGAAAAATGTTGTGTGTGTTCCTGGTACACCGTCCTCTCTTTTTGCTGTAATTACGAGCTCGCTATTGTCTTTTGCTTCATCAAGTACCCAGCTTTTCTTGTGACTCAACCCAGTTATCAAATGTTCCGTAAGTCTAATAGCTGTTCCACTTGGAGCATCTAACTTTTCTTTATGATGTATCTCTTCAACACTGGTGTTGTAGTTGTTGTAATTGTTCAGAAGTTTAGCTGCATATCTGTTCAGCTCAAAGAACAAGTTGACACCCAAGCTGAAGTTGGGAGCATAAAATAACGCAGTCTTATTTTTGTCCGCTAATGCTTTTGCTGCATCCAATTTTTCTAACCAAGCTGTTGTGCCTGATACTACTGGGATGCCATTTTCCAAACAACATTTGATGTTTTCAAAAGCATTTTCCGGACGTGAAAATTCTATGCATACATCCGGGGCAATAATGGATAAGTCTTTGATCTCGTTGATGTTCTTAGAGCTGATACGAAGCACTATTTCATCATTTTGCTTAAGCGCAATTTTTTCAATTTCCTTTCCCATCTTGCCATATCCAATTAAGGCTATTTTCATTTCTTTCTATTTTGAAGCCAATATTACTCCATTGAAATGAGAAAACAAAAAATGACTGTTATTAATCAAAAACTACGTAGGTGTCTGAGTACTTATCGTGCCAGTTGTCATTCAGTCCAGGTAGGTATGAAAAAGCCTCTATAGGTACTAATCGCCAGATACTACGCAATAGGTAGGTTTTGAAACTGATTTGAATTTCACTTTTATGCTTCACTCTAGTTTGCGTGAGGTACTTTCCAAAGGATTTACCATTGAAGAGATATTCTGTCGAATAAAATAAGAGTAAAGTGGAATTAAAAATTATAAAATCGAAGAATGGATTAAATTGATTTGCGTTGAAGAAAAGATATTGGACAGAGCTGATGTAGCCAACTAGAACACCTGCAAAAGTAGCTAGGCAGTAAATGCTTAAATAATCAATTAAAAAGCTAACGCATCTAAGATAAAGTGGGGCCTGGATTTCTATCCTGCTGCTGCGTGCAAGATCAGAGTCAATGATATGATTAAGGTTGTAGTCCATAGATAAACCATTTTATATGTTGAATTGACTTAAAGCCAAGACGCCATAGATTTGGTTTATCTTAATGTTTTCATGGGGTCGAATAATAATTTGGGTGGATACAATAAATACAATATTTTCTAAAGTTTAGTTCTTTAGAATGGAGATAAAATATGTCAGTAAAGCACTTAGTCAATTAGTTTACATATCTATGTTTCTTTGGGTGGCTAAACGGGCTCATCCGTTTGTATCTAGCACCCGCATAGTATTTTCAGCATAGTCGTGCTTAGTCTGTGCTGTCGCCCAGCCGTCATCACTCCTTGCTTCAATATACTACGAGTGCACTAGATATCACTGCTATCCCTGCCACATTAGATATTGCCAGTAAGGAGATTTCGTAATTAAATAAACTGACAATCCAATTGTTGGACACCAAAATAGATTGTCAGTATTCTCAGATTTGAATATGAATTCTTAAGTTTTGGATCGTTTCTCATGCTCCTGAAAAGTCTCCCAAACGCGCTTCGGAGGAGTACACCGCAAAGGGTAAGGCGATTGACTGATGCGAAGCAATATTGGTCTAGAAGACTTAAATATAAGGAATGAACCGACCAGTCCCGTACGCGCGCTGCGGGAGCCAAATTTGGCGATCAGTGGCAGAGCCTTTCCTTCAAAGAGTGAAATTCACTAAGCCATTAAAAGTACATCATATGTCAACGCGGTCATTTTTCTGGCGTATTTTCAGCACTTTTCGCAAAGGATATAGATGACTGGGTCTCACTCATTGCTAGGTTGTGACGCCCTCCGACGCGAGTGAGGTCGGGAGAGTCCTTCAGCACTAAGGTTGATTGTATTGATATTTTATATTATTGTACAATACGCGGATAGTCAATTTAAATGCTTCTACTTACAAAAATAGCTACACTACTTTATCGGCACAAGATGAAGAAGCAAAGGCATCAGGTTTGGCCTTGAACTCAAATCCCATTCCCAGTATGTATCCCATGGCTTCCTTCAAAGCAGTATTTGACTTGAAGTGTGGGTCAGTATTGATGTCTGCATGCACTTCTAGAGCGACATCATACTCATCAAATAAATCACATAATGCGTAAGCTACTTCTACTGATTTGGCTACCTCTGAGATCATGCGTTCTCTCAGACTCATTTTGCGTTTTGCAGAAAAATTATGGATGAACATAAAGCCTCCCTTTTTTTCTCTTAAAAACACAATAACAGTGGCATATTCAACAACTTCACTTCTGACTTGTGAGTCTGTGCCGATGCATACTTTGAGTTTATGCCCTAATTCGTGCTGTTCTTTGATGGTCTTTTCAACAGCTTCTTTGAGAGGAAGCTCTATTTTTTGACCATTTAGTCTGCGCCATTTTAATTCCGTCATAATATAATATTTAGTGATTGCACAATTGCCTAATAATATATCTATTTTAGTGCGTTATGCAATATACTAAACGGTTTGGATGTAGCAATCGTTCCTGACGTTAATTGACAAAAAAGGCTTTTCCTTACATATATGGTCAGAATTATAGGCAAAAGACTCAAGTTTTGGATTATAGTATAATTAGAAGCTACATAGTAGTAAATTTGGTTTCACAAGTAGTAAATTTGGTTTCACAGCTTACATATAGATAGAACAATACAAATGAACTTACTACAACGAGTCGCAATCTTAGGGATTGCATTACTTTCCATCGCCGGTTGTACTACATCTACCACACAATCAGCACATCTAGCAGAAGGGACCAATCACTTAGCCAATGAGAGCAGCCCTTATCTTTTGCAGCACGCCAAAAATCCTGTAGATTGGTACCCTTGGTCAGAAGAAGCCTTAGCTAAGGCCAAAGCTGAAAATAAGCTGCTCGTTGTCAGTATTGGCTATGCAGCCTGCCATTGGTGTCACGTGATGGAGCATGAGTCGTTTGAAGATACCACTGTGGCTAGAATAATGAATGAACACTTCGTAAGTATAAAGGTAGATAGAGAAGAACGACCTGATGTAGATGATGTCTATATGACGGCTTGCCAATTGGCTTCCGGTCAAGGGTGCGGCTGGCCACTAAATGCTTTCGCAATGCCTGATGGTAGACCTGTGTGGGCGGGTACTTATTTTCCAAAAGATGAATGGACCAAAGTGCTAGAACATTTCATAGATCTAAAAGAAAAGGATAACGCTAAACTCGAAGAGTACGCTACTCAATTAACGGAAGGGATTCAAAGTAGAGAAAAAATTGAAATCAATACCAATAAGTACACTTACGAAGCTGCTACTTTGGCAAAAGTGACCAAGACCTTCTTGACCAATATAGATTTTAGAGAAGGAGGTCGAAAAGGATCACCTAAATTTCCTATGCCGAATAACTATGAATTCCTTTTAAGGGAGGCTGTTTTGAGTAAGGATGCAAAAGCATTAGAAGCGGTGACCGTAACTTTAGACAAAATGGCTATGGGGGGCATTTATGATCAGTTGGGTGGTGGCTTTGCAAGGTATTCGGTAGATGGAATATGGAAGGTACCGCACTTTGAAAAAATGCTATACGATAACAGTCAACTTGTTAGTTTGTATAGCAAAGCCTATCAAGTAACACAAAAGCCGCTGTACAAAGAAGTGGTTGAGCAGACATTAGAGTTTATCGAAAGAGAATTGAGCTCTCCAGAAGGAGGCTTCTACAGTTCGCTTGATGCAGATAGTGAAGGAGAAGAAGGCAAGTTTTATGTTTGGACTCAAGAAGAACTGCATGGCATCATAAAGGACGAAAAAGACCAGGAGATATTTGATACCTTTTATGAAATCAAAAAGAATGGAAACTGGGAACATGAAAAAAATATTTTGATCATCAAAAAGTCACTTGCTGATGTCGCTAAAAAAGTAAAGGTCTCAGAAGAAGAGATCCTTGCATCGCTCGCAAAGTCGGAAAAGGCATTGATGAAAGCCCGCGATAAGAGGGTGAGACCTGGTCTCGATGATAAAGTGTTGACCTCTTGGAACGCCTTGATGTTGAACGGGTATATAGATGCTTACCGTGCCTTTGGAAATAAAACTTACCTAGATCGTGCCTTGAAGAATGCAAATTTCCTAAGCGCTAAGATGTTGCAGCATGAGTACAGGTTGAATAGAAACTATAAAAGTGGCAATTCTGTGATCAACGCCTTTTTAGATGATTATGCTTTATTGATTGACGCTTTTACCAATATGTATCAGATTACTTTCGATGAAGCTTGGTTGGATAAAGCAAGCGGTATGACAAAGTATACTTTAAGTCATTTCAAAGATGCCGAATCTGGTATGATGAATTACACTTCGGACCTTGACCCAGATCTAGTGGCTAAGAAAATGGAATTGGCGGATAACGTTATCCCTGGCTCAAATAGTAGTTTTGCGAGAGCTATTTATAAGTTGGGTATTTTCACCTACAACAAAGACTGGGTAGATGTTGCTGAACAAATGATGCGTAATATGGTCGATGAAGTCACGACTACTGACATGCCTAATTTTTATTCTAACTGGTGTTTATTATTTAGTGAATTGTATCAAAGACCGTATGAGGTAGCAATAGTTGGTAATGACTATGCAGATAAACTAAAGATGTTACAAGGTCGTTATTTGCCGCATGCGTTATATTTAGGAGGTAAGGACGAAGGAGGCTTAGAGTTGCTAAGGGGTAAGCTCCAAGAAGATGAAACCATGATCTATGTGTGTCAAAATAGAGTATGTAAACTACCCGTCACAGAGGTAGATAAGGCATTTGATTTGATAGTTAATAAGTAGAATTGGGTATTGAAGGATTTGTTTGAGTACTCTTAATCAAATTATTGATGTCTTAATAGAAAATATCACACCTGCTGTTATCGGAGTATATGCTATGATTGGTTCTTTTATTTTTGAGTGAAGGATCGATAGGGCACCGATACCGATAGCCATCGGTATCAGGGGGTACCGATGAAGTGAAACGGAATCGGGACGGGCACCCCGCAAGAGCCTGACCCTGAGCGAGTGATGCGAAGCAATTTTGGTCCAGTGGACCAAAATAATGAGGGAACTACAGCAAACTTGCTGTAGCTTTCCAAAGGGGGCACTCCCAAATTATCAAAATATCATTTGAAATATGACTTTATGATGGAAGGTAAAAGCATTACATGAAGGAGAAAACTTCTGCTAAGATTTTATTAGCTTTTTTATCAGGTCAGTCAGCACACTGGTAGTGTTTTCATCGAGCTGGCCATCTGTCATCACATTGCCGATATTGGAAATAGGTAAAGGGCAAGGAATCACTTTGCATCCGATATGGTGCATAATGCTCGTAAGATGGTCTAGACCTCGTAGATTGCCTGCTCTTCCACTCGCTACACCTACCAGTGCTGTACTTTTGCTTCCAAAACATTCCTTGATGCGGTGAACGGATATAGCGTCTATAAAGAGCTTGAGATACCCAGGAATACTGCCATTGTACTCAGGGGATACAATCACAAAATGATTGGCGGGGATGAGGGATGCGTCTTGCAGCTCCTTTAGCCAAGTAGGCAGATTGTCGCCACTGTATTGCTCATTGTTGATGAAATCTGTAGAAAGATCAGCTAGATCGATAAGTGAGGTAGATATCCCCATTTTCTCAACAATTGCTTGCGCATTTTGAGCGACTTCCTTGGTTTTGCTGCCTTTTCTATTAGTTCCACTGATGATAGTGAGCATATACGATTTTGATTAGTTAAGTGAAATTAAGATTAACAATGTTATTAACTCATTATTAGTAAAGAGGTTTTCGAAATCGATGCTTATATTTAGATTGGCTTTTGTATTTTCGCAACGCAAACCAATTAATAGAAGATGAAAGTAAAGTATACAGGACAAGCTGGGTTTATAGTGGAGTTTGGCGGTAAGACATTGGTCATTGATCCATTCATTTCTGCTAACCCGAATATGAGCGAAAAGCTTAAAGTAGAGGATATTAAGTGTGATTATGTATTGTTGACGCATGGTCATCAGGATCATGTCTTGGATGCAGAGCAAATCGCAAAACAGAATAAAGCGAAGATTATCTCTAACTACGAGATTGTGTCTTACTACGGGCAGAAAGGTATAGAAGGGCATCCGATGAACCATGGAGGAGAATGGAAATTTGACTTCGGTACCGTAAAGTTTGTCAATGCGGTGCATTCATCTGTACTGCCAGATGGTACTTATGCAGGAAATTCAGGTGGATTTGTCATCTATAATGATGAAAAATGTTTTTATCACGCAGGCGATACTGCCTTGACAATGGATATGAAGCTGATCCCGATGACTTGCCCAAAATTGGACTTTGCGATCTTGCCAATTGGGGATAATTTTACCATGGGATATAAGGATGCTGTAATTGCTGCAGAATTTATCGAGTGTGATAAGATAATTGGCTGCCATTTTGATACCTTTGATGCTATTACTATTGATCACGAGGATGCCAAAGAGACCTTTTCAAAAAGACAGAAAGAACTCATATTAATGGGATTAGGTCAAGAAATCGAAATGTAATTCATGGGTAAGATTATTGCTATAGCCAATCAAAAAGGTGGAGTAGGGAAGACAACTACTGCTATCAATCTAGCAGCTTGTCTGGGTATCCTAGAGAAGACTGTATTGTTAGTGGACTCTGATCCACAAGCCAATGCTTCGTCAGGCATAGGCGTGATGGAAGGCACGTATGAACAGAGCATCTATGACTGCTTTGTGAATGATGTCGATATCAAAAAGGCCATCGTCAAGTCAACTACTCCAAATGTTGATGTACTGCCTTCTCATATAGATCTAGTGGGTGCAGAATTGGAGTTAGTTAGTAAATTCAAGAGGGAGTTCATACTTCGTGATATCCTATCTACGGTAAAGGACGAATATGATTTTATAATCATTGATTGCTTGCCTTCTTTAGGGCTGATTACGATCAATGCGCTCACTGCAGCGGATAGTGTTTTGATACCTATCCAGTGTGAGATATTTGCTTTAGAAGGACTAAACAAGCTTCAAAACACAGTAGATCTAGTCAAAAATCAACTCAACCAAAATCTTGAGATAGAAGGAATCTTATTGTCGATGTACGATAAGCGTCTTCGCTTAGCGAATGTGGTCGTTGATGAAATCAACAGTCATGCTAACAACTACGTTTTCAAAACTATAATCGGAAGAAATTCTAAGTTAGGAGAAGCGCCAAGTATGCATGTACCAGTGGCATTGTATGATGTAAATAGTAAAGGAACACGCAATTTCTTTGCTCTGGCTAAAGAGTTTTTAGAAAAGCAAAACATGCCAGTGGCAGATGCACCTAATAGAGTAGAAGGTTCTGAGCGTACTTAAATAGCAAAGTTGGCTCCTTGCAAATAGCTCTATTTGCAAGGTATAGTTGTGAAAAG
>JALZVN010000115.1 GCA_023299965.1 Saprospiraceae bacterium
ATAGGGCTACTTTGTCTATCCTCGTACCTCGGCTAGCCTGCATTAGCCCTTACATCATAGGTGCCTCTGACTACCTCATATCGCTGCGATCCCTCACGCGAGGCTGTTACTAAACTAACAAAGTTGAATCGGTTAAAATTTTAAGCTACTGAATTGTAGCATTTTCAATAATTCGACTTCTTGAATTTTGTCTTTTCGTAACGACCTCACGCGAATTTCTAGTAATGCTATTTGTATGATAAAATATATGCGTCATTTTAAACTTCAAATGGTATAAGATCTCTGTACAATAGCCTTTGTCATCAGGAGCATTTTTTATTGTAGCGGTCAGTCATTTGGATCTAAATATGTGTGTAATCTTATAATTCAATTGGTATAAGTATTTGTTTATATTTGCCCTTAAAATAATATATCCATTATGAGTGCAGATACATTTGAGGTAGTAGGAGGAAATCGATTAAAAGGGGATTTGCAGCCTCAAGGAGCAAAAAATGAAGCACTACAAATCTTGTGTGCTACTTTACTCACTGAGCAGGATGTCACTATTGAGAACATCCCCAATATCTTAGATATTCGTCGATTGATCAATTTGCTAAAAGGATTAGGTGTAAAAGTAGAGAAGCTAGCAGAAAATAATTTTCGCTTCAACGCTGCCAACATAGATTTAGACTTTTTCAAGTCTGACGATTATCAAAATGAAGCGAAGCACATCAGAGGCTCTGTCATGTTGATCGCACCTTTACTAGCTAGATTTGGAAGAGCTTATTTGCCTAAGCCGGGTGGAGATAAGATAGGTCGACGTAGACTAGATACGCACTTCAATGGTTTGAAAAAATTAGGTGGAGAATTTCACTTCGACGAAGAAGAGAATACCTTTTCTATCCAATGTGAACAACTCAAAGGAGCATACATTTTGTTAGAGGAAGCATCCGTCACTGGTACAGCCAATATAGTGATGGCAGCTGCTTTATCCAGCGGGACTACACAAATATATAATGCGGCTTGTGAACCTTACTTACAGCAATTGTGCAAAATGCTAAATGGTATGGGCGCTAAAATCAGTGGCATAGGGTCTAATCTTTTAGTGATAGAAGGAGTATCTTCATTAGTAGGGGTGGAACATCGTATTCTTCCTGATATGATTGAAATTGGTAGTTTTATTGGCTTGGCTGCCATGACGCAATCAGAAATTACGATTAAGAATTGTGCCATTAAAGAACTAGGAAATATACTTCCAGTCTTTCGAAAAATGGGAATAGAACTCCAAATACAAGGAGACGACATACATGTACCTGCTCAAGAACAATATGAAATAGGAACGTTCATAGATGGATCGATCTTGACCGTTTATGATGCACCTTGGCCAGGCTTTACGCCAGATTTGATGAGTATCATTTTGGTGATGGCTACTCAAGCCAAAGGTTCTGTTTTGATACATCAAAAGATGTTTGAATCTAGGTTGTTTTTTGTGGATAAGTTGATTGATATGGGTGCGCAGATTATTTTGTGTGATCCGCATCGTGCGACGGTGATAGGGCTCAATCGCCAAAATCAGTTGAGAGGAATACAAATGACTTCTCCTGATATTCGAGCAGGTGTTTCTCTATTGATTGCAGCGCTGTCCGCAAGAGGAAAGTCAATCATCAAAAATATTCACCAAATAGATAGAGGATACGAAAAGATAGACGAAAGACTGAATGCTATCGGAGCAGAGATCATTCGACTATAATTTTTAAGGCTTACAACTACAACTACAACTACAACTACAACTAAAACTACTACAATGCAATTAGTAATTAATATCCTTATAGGGTTCGTCGCAATCATTCACATTTATATTTTGTGGATGGAAATGTTTGCCTGGGAGTCAAAAGGACCAAAAGTGTTTGGAGGATTTCCTAAAGATCTATTTGGAAAGACAAAAGCGATGGCAGCCAATCAGGGTTTGTATAATGGTTTCTTAGCAGCTGGGTTGATCTGGACATTCTTGATTGAGAATGCAGAGTGGAGAGACAACATAGCCCTATTTTTCTTGGCTTGTGTTTTTGTGGCGGGTATATATGGTGCCATTACAGTGGATAAGAAAACCATTTTTGTACAAGTTATACCTGCTTTGATTCCATTTGTATTGATCCTTATTTCTTAGCAGTAATCGCATATTGTATCTATTCGCCTTTTGCCATTTCTTTGTGAAAGCGCTTTCTTGGAATCATGAAAGTCAATGTATGTCTTATTCAAGATTCTCCCATTTTTTTATGATGAATAAGCTTCTCTAAGTAACATATCTTTTTGAGCGAGAGCTGGACTTGAAAGTGATGCAATTTGAAGAAGTGATTTTTTAGGAGTTTATTTTTTACTATTTTTAATAAATCCTGATAGACCCTTTTTGTAAACAAAAGAAAATTCCAGAATGCAGCTTCCTTATATTTCCTATCTTATTGTGTTGACTATAAGTCTATGTTTGTTTAGTTGTACTGAAGGACAAGAGTCTGAGACTAAAGGAGATAATGCAAAACCCAACATTCTTTTTGTGTCTATAGATGATCTACGTCCAGCTCTCGGAGTATACGGAGACGAGATCGCTATTACGCCAAATATAGATCAGTTTGCCAAGGAAGGAATGACTTTTATGAGGACTTTTGCACAGGCGGCTGTATGTGCTCCCTCAAGAGCTAGTCTGATGACAGGGGCAAGACCTGATTCTACAAAGGTTTGGCATCTGGGGGATAAGTTCAGAGAGATTAATCCAGCTACCGTGACGATGCCGCAGTACTTTTCAAAGCATGGCTATCATACTGTAAATCTAGGAAAGATTTTTCACAACTATATGCCAGATTCTGTTTCCTGGGATGAGCCAGATCTTAGACCTGCTAGGTATTTAAAGCCAGATTGGATAGGTCGAGATGGAGAGACTTTTTATATCAGTGAAGAAGTTGCTGCTTCTCAAGTGATC
>JALZVN010000116.1 GCA_023299965.1 Saprospiraceae bacterium
GTCGGTACAGCCAAGTCTACCAAATATAAATTTAATTTTAGACGAATTCAGAGGTTTGTAGAGGCACCCTTAGATAAAAGTTTTACTTACTTTTGTTCGAACGTTAAATCAACTTTTTGGCTTTTACTTCCAATAAAATCTTTTATATCGGTGCATTGCTTTTTGTCACCATTTCTCTAGTCTTGTATGCGCAAGGAGATCATGGAGATGCGATTATATGGTTTGCTGAAAGGCGATCTGATTTACTTAATCTTTTTTTTATCAATATTACTAAAGTGGGCGAAGCGTGGAGTTTCGTGTTGCTTTTAGTTGTTCTCCTATTTTATAGGATAAGACATGCATTAATGGTCTTTGTCTTGGCGATATTGGTTCCCGCTATATCTTTGAGCACTAAAAAGTTCTTTTCTTGTCCACGACCAGGAAAGTACTTTAAGGATGTCGGTCTTTTAGAAAATGTAGATTTTATAGAAGGGATAAAATTGTATACAGGCAATACCAGCTTTCCAAGTGGGCATACTATGGCAGCCTTTGCAGTTACTGGCTTTGCAGCCTTTGTATTCGCTAAGTACAAATGGTCCTCCTTTTCGCTCATTATTCTAGCCATTTTAGTCGCTATTTCTAGAGTATATTTATCTCATCATTTTTTAGTGGACGTTTGCGCTGGTGCTACTATTGGTTGCTTGATTGCCCTATTTGCATCTTGGTTATCTATCAAGATTCAAGGTCCAAAAGCGCCTTGGATGGAGAAAAATTTGCTCACGTTCAAAAAAGAAAGCCCAAAGGTCTAAAACCCAAAGCTTTACCTCATTTTGATTCCTTTTGTCATTCGGCTAATTTTAAGAAACATAAGACCTAATATATAATAGATTTTGTCTATTTTTGATTCTTTACGATATGCGCACAAAGTTGAATTTGTGAGAATACCAGAAATCGAATTATCAAATAAAAATTGCTTTAAGCAACTACTCTTAAGTATGAAAATTATTCCAATTAAGAACCTGACTAAGTATCTTTCCCTCGTTATTTGCATTGCTTTTTTTAGCAGTTCTCTTCAAGGGCAGATTGAGTTTGAAATATTAAGCGGTGACGCTCAAATATGTGCTGGTGACAGCACACTTCTCAGCATAGATGCTTCTGTAGATAGCGTACAGTGGTCTCCTACATCTGGTGTGAGTATGCCCAATTCGTTGGCCACATTTGTAGCACCTACTCAAAGTACCACCTATTTTGCTACGCTATTTTCAGGTAGTGAGACGACCAACGTAAGATTTCAAGTAGATGTGTTTTCTGCTCCTAACTTAGGCAACGATATAGTGGTTTGTGGAGGAAGTGACATAGAGATTGATTTAAACAATGTTCCGCTTCCAACGGATTATTTGCTTACCAGCAATGGTCCTTTACCTATTAGTGGTAATATTAGGAATATCTTCACTGTTTCGACTAGTGCTGCTAATCTTGGAACTTTTAATTTGATAGCTAGTAGTAATTGTGAGCAGACAGATACTATTCAAATCACAGTTATAGCAGGAACACCGGCTATTATTGATGGCAATTTTGTTGATGCTGTAGTTTGCCCAGGAGATGCGGTAAGCTTTATAGAAACACCGCAAGGAGGTCAAACCTATGAGTGGTTTGCCAATGGCATATCTGTTTCAAATACAAGTGTCTTAAATGAAAACCCTACAGTAACGACCACTTATGTATTGGCTGCTACGGGTGCTGGATGTTCTGTTCCTACTGTAGATAGCGTTACTGTCACAGTAAATGCTCCACCTGCCATTTCACTACCGGAAACCTTACTTGCTTGTCAGAATGATTTCGTTACACTTGGAAACAATATCCTTCAAGTAGGAACAGAGTATTCGTGGTCTCCAAGCGATAACATAGTTGACCCTACTGCACTGAATGCAGAGTTATTTGTAGTAGAAGATGAGACTTATATTCTTACCGCTACTAATGGCTGTGAAATCAGAGATACTGTAGATGTTTCATTGATTTTGAATGACATAGAAATTGACATGGATACCATTTTTATATGTAAGGGAGAAAGTGCTACCATCTCATTTACAACCAACCCGCCGTCTGACGCTGTAGTTTGGACGGACATAGATGGTGTTCCTCTAGCGAATGTAGGTTCACCCTTTGAGGTTTCCCCTTTAGATGTGGTTACATTTATCGGGACTGTTGAAAATAATGGTTGTACGCATAGCGATACAGTGACTATCCAAGTAGATAGCTTACCAGAGTTTCCGGAGATTGAATTGATAGAGTTAGACATGATGCCTCCGATTTGTCAAGGAGATACTGTTTTACTCCAAGATAATCCTGTCTTTCCTCCTAATTTATACCCAGATCTTACTTTCCAATGGTTTACTGGAGATACCACTATGGTGCCAGCACTTCCTGGGCAACTAGATGGGTTTTTGACTCCAGATTCGCTCTTACAAGTACTCTTTTTAGGTCAGCAATCACAGGTATACAATAGACTTAATATCAATGGAGCTTGCAGGAGTTTTTCTTCCATAGATGTAGAAGTTATTCCTATTTTGCAAGTAGAGATTGTTCCCGTTGATTTAGTGTGTCCTGGT
>JALZVN010000117.1 GCA_023299965.1 Saprospiraceae bacterium
GAGGTCAATACATGCGACAACTAGTTTTGCTGAATTCATTATGTATCGTACAAACATTGATGTAACGCAATATACAGAAATCGAAGAGAATGCGATTAAGTTTTGGAGTCTCTAAAAAAGGAGCTTTTGAATTGACATTTTTAAAACATAATTTTGTAAAATGCTTTACAAAATTATTTGAGTATTGATAGCAAAGTTTAATCATAGAAATTATGAGATATTTAATGACAATTGTTTGTAGTTTGATTTTTGGGAATTTAATTGGGCAATTGGATTTATATAATAATAGTGTGTTGTATGTAGAACAGAATTCTTTGCTTTATGTAAAGGGGAGTTTTATAAATGGGCACGCTGAGTTTGAAAATAATGGTGAGTTTATGCTTGAAGGGAATCTGGAAAATGAGGTTGCTATCGAAGAAGAGGGTAGTGGGCTATTACGACTTGTTGGGTCTCAAAACCAATTGGTGAATCTTACTGGAGAATTCAAAACCTTTAATCTTGAAATAGATAACATAAATGGAGCTACATTTGAAGGTGATCAAGATCTATCAGTATTTGGTGATCTAGATTTTGTGAATGGTAGATTTTGGACGAGAAATAATAATCTAATTAATTTCAAAGAAAATGCATTGTATTTTGGAGCTAGTGATGGCTCTTATATTGATGGACCTGCTATTAAGGAAGGGTATACTAGCTTTAGATATCCAATTGGAAAAGAAGGTAAATTGAGACCTTTAGAAGTTTTAGAGACTGGTTCTAATAATGGATATCAAGCGGAATATTTTGCAAATACACATCAAATTATGATGACGGATGAAAGTTTAGAAAGTGTTAGTGATTTAGAATACTGGAGTTTTGATAGTGTTTTTGGAACTACTGATCCTCAAATTTCATTAGTGTCGTATGATGATAGTTTTGTAAATGAACCAGCTGATGATGTACAGATAGGATATACAGAAGGTTTTGATACGTGGACAAGAGTTAACTCATCTTTTGAGATTCCAGAGCAACTATCTGGTGATTTGACTTCGATACAAGAAATACCAGCCTACGGATTCTTTACTTTTGCTTCGACCAATGGAAATACGTTTTTGCGAGATGGTTTAATTGATTTCACTCTGGTTAAAGAAGGTTGTAATGTTCGTATTAATTGGGATGCAATAGAGAGAATAGGAAGAGTTAGTTCATATCATATAGAAAAAAGAGTAAGCCCAAGTAGAGAGTATGAAAGCGTAGCCTCTTTTACTGCAAATAATACTAGACTAATAGACGAGTATACTGTATTAGATCAAGATGTAGAAGACGGTGTTATTTATCATTATAGATTGGTAGTCATTTATAAGGATGGAACATTCTCCACTTCTGATGAACAATTGATAAAAGCGAATTGTGCTAAAATATCCTTGGAGCTGTATCCAAATCCAGTTTTTACAGGAGGATTTTTAACACTGGTGGTTAATAGTGAAATTGAAAAGGATTTAGAGATCAGTATTGTTGACGTTTTGGGGAGAGTATTGCATTCTCAAATTTTTGAAGTGCAAATAGGGAGAAATAGTTTTGAATTAGCTAATACGATTCACTATGGTGCTGCAGAATATTTTATATGGACTCCAGAAGAGGAAAATATTCCAACCATAAAATTTCAAGTAATACGATAAACTAGGTACGAGTACTGTATGATTATTAAAAAAAAGCCCTGAGAGAAATTTCTCTCAGGGCTTTTTTAGTTAAAATCTCAATACAATTGAAATATATTATTGATTATTATGTTCTATTTGCCGTTTAAAGACCAGTCGTATTCTTGGAATTTAATTGGTCCATTTACTTTAGTATTTGAATACTTATTGATAAATGCTTTCACATCGCCGAAGTCTTCTCCGTACCATTCGAAGATTTTAGAGATAGTAGCTCCACCTGAAGAAATGTCGTTATAATTTGAGTTGTTCACAAATGCTGTAGTCATTTTCGTAAAGTCACTTTCAAGGTTGTTTGGCAACCAAGCCTTGTTCATCAAAGTTGGGCAAGATTTAGCTGCACAGTTTACTGCGAAGTGAATTCTTGGTTCATTAAATTGAGGACGGATGATATCGTTTTCAATATTATTTAATGAATATGTTTTTGATCCAAGCTTTATCCACTTCTTATCCCATGGCTTACCACCTTCCAAGTCTGTAATCTTAGCTACAGGATAATTATCTACGATTAATTTTATCGTGTTAGCGTTATATGCGTTGATCCAATAAGCTAACTTCTCATTTCTTGACCAGCTATCTTTTACAGGATTGGCGCTAAGATTAGCTATGTATGCATCTAGTTTTGATATGTCAGATTTAAGACCAGAATAGCTAACATTTCCAGAGCTACTTACATGTTTTCTAAGTAAGGCATCAAATGCTTTATGATCAACACCCATCAACTTGTCCGCCATTTCTTTTTTAGGCATCACGTCATCTTTCTTATCCATGACCTTATCCTTCATAGTAGACGCAGTAGCTGTTGTTTTGGAAACAGAAGGTTGAGAAGCTGCTGGACGAGAGGTAGTCTGCTTTGCTTTGTCTGCCATAGAAGATTCAGCTCTTTTTGCCTTATCCTTCATGTTTCCTGCTTTGTCCATGACTTTGTTGCCGGCGTTTTTCATTTTATCTCCTGCATGAGAAACTTTATCTTTCATGCCAGATGCTTTATCTGCCATTTTGGTTCCCATACTTTTTGCTTTATCTGCCATTGTAGTACCAGCATCCGCCATCTTATCTCCAGCGTCCATAGCTTTGTCCGCCATTTTATCTGCCTCATCTGTCATGCTATCACCAGCCTTCTTCATTCCATCAGCCATGTCGCCTCCTGCGTCCTTGACCATGTTACCAGCCTCCTGCGCCATATCTCCAGCGCCCTTTGCCATTTCTTTAGTTTTGTTTCCTAGATTTTTGGCAGCGTTTGTTATTGCATTGTCAGTGCCATCTGCACTTGCACTACCTCCACAGCTAAACATCAGGGCGCTAGCGGGGATAAGCATTAATAGGCTTGTCTTTCTTATTAAATTCTTTAATTGCATGGTTTTGTCTTTTAAATTGTACTTTTTTATTTGCGTATGTATGTAATAACCCCTATGTAAATAGATTGGTTGTTAAATCTATAAGAATATTTTATTGAACTGATTGCCATTCTGGAGAATCAATAAAATATGAAATGATTTTTTTGGACAAGGGATAGGAATGAGATAGAGATAGCGTGGATTGGTGCTATAGCCTCTGGAGTGCGGAGCACCGAGGCGAATGCCGAGTCATGGATAGCGCGGTCCCGATCTTAATCGGGATGGCCCCGCATCTATATTGCTCTATTCTTATTTATTGCTCTATTCTTATTAAACGATACCGATATAATTCTGTGGATTGATCTTTTTGAGTTCCTCTTTTATTTCAGGGCTTACTTCTAATTCGTCGATGAATCGATGCATCACTTCTTGATTGATTTCGTCATTACCGCGTGTCAGTGCTTTCAATGTTTCATATGGATTTGGATAACCTTCTCTTCTCAATATATTTTGAATCGCCTCCGCGACTACCATCCAATTGGCCTCTAAGTCTTCGGCGATTTTTGCCTCATTGACCTTTAGTTTGGAGAAGCCTTTGAGAATAGACTTAAAAGCGATGAGGGTGTGTGCAAATGGCATTCCTACATTACGCAGCACTGTACTATCTGTCAAGTCCCGCTGTAGACGAGAGACTGGAAGTTTGCTAGCCAAGTGACTCAGTAACGCATTGGAGATGCCTAGATTACCTTCTGCGTTTTCGAAATCAATCGGATTGACCTTATGCGGCATTGCGGAGGAACCAACTTCCCCTGCAATGACTTTCTGTTTGAAATACTCCATAGATACATATGTCCATATATCTCTGCACATGTCAATGAGAATAGTGTTGATACGCATAAGGTTGTGAAATATGGACGCCATGTTGTCATAATGCTCAATTTGCGTAGTTGTTTGCTGTCGCTGGAGACCTAGATACTCACTCGTGAACTCATCTGCAAACTTCTTCCATTCAATATTTGGATAGGTAACTTGATGGGCATTAAAATTTCCGGTTGCACCGCCGAATTTGGCAGTATGCGCTGCTCCTTCCAATAGCTTTACTTGGTTTTGTATTCTCTCATAAAAGACCTTAAATTCTTTTCCTAAACGTGTAGGAGAGGCAGGTTGTCCATGGGTCTTAGCCAGCATGGAGATACCAGTCCAGTCCTGGATGTTAGTAAACAGTATGTTGAGGAGATCCTTGATGCCTGGCAAATAGACTTGTTCTAGGGCATTTTTCAGTAAAAGAGGGGTGGCAGTGTTATTTATGTCTTGCGAAGTGAGTGCGAGATGGATAAATTCTTTGTACTCTGCTATTCCTAGGTCCTCAAATTTCTGCTTTAGAAAGTATTCTACTGCTTTGACGTCATGATTGGTCGTTTTTTCGATAGTTTTGATGCTTTGCGCATCTTCTAGCGAAAATTGCTCAAAAACTTCGTTTAGAGCGTCTATTTTAGCTTTTTCGAAATTCTCCAGTTTAGGTAAAGGCCACTGGCACAAGGCTATAAAGTATTGTATCTCGACAAAGACTCTATACTTGATTAGTGCATATTCGGAGAAATAATCTGCCAGTTCTTCAGTTTTATTTGCGTAACGACCATCAATCGGTGAAATAGCTTTGAGCATAAAATCAATTTTGAGTAATATTGCGTAAAATTAAAGTGACCATCCTTAGTTTTCAAGGTAAACTTCTAAATGATGGCGCAAAAGTATAGATAAATACGGGTATTAATAAATCCTAATAGATTTGAATAAATTCTTTTTACAAATAGTAATCATCCTAAGTCTTTCCGTAATGGTTATTTCTGGGCTACTGGCTCAAGTAACAATAGAGGGCACTGTAAGCAATGTACAGCAAAAAAATGTCTTGGTGAGTGTGTATAGCGAAGGTTCGCATCAACTTGTACCCGTGGGGGGAGACGGAAGGTTTGTAGCGCAACTTCCGAGATTTGAAGAATGCTTGATCTCAATATATAGCGCCAATACCCAAGCCAAAACCTATAGTGTAAATACAGATATGGTGGCTACGGAGCCGATCAAGCTCTTTGTGACCTTGTCTGGTGAAAAGCCTACTAAGAACAACATTCAAATCAATGGACCGGAGAATCGCTATGTCACGGATGGATATGCCTATAAGACCGAAAAATTTAATCTAGATAATGTCAAGGACAAGGCGAAGTTTGCTTCATTGATGTCTGAATTGAATACCAATCTGCGTGATTTCTATATAAAAAAAATATTGCCTAAAGAGCAGATCGGTATCACAACCAATACCAATGAAGTAGCAATTAGGAAAAGTGAGCATAAACTGGGGCAAGAAATATTTGAACTACTTAATAAAAAACGTGCTCAGGAAGCATTCTTGAAGAGCGTAAATAACGACTATAAACAAGATAACAGTGAAGGGGTGGATCGATGTCAACTGGAATACAAGTTACTTAAAGCAGAAGCGACATTTGCAAAGACAAGTTTTGTGTTAGCACAGAGAACTTTTGAAAAGGAGAAGGTAATGGTGCGTCGGATGGAAAATAATAATAGAACTGCGAATACTAGAAAGTTGCTGGATGCTGAGAAAAAGATGAAGCAACTAGAAAAAGAAAAAGATATCGCGGTGATAACCTTGATCAATAAACAAGCGGATTGCTGGGAGATCGATGCACAAGCTAAACTCGATGCTGAGATAGCAAAAGGAGATGCTGCTGATATGGCTTTAATCAAGACTAAACGTCTCGACATCAATAATGTGCGTATGACCAGTCGACTGCAAAATGCTAAGAAATTGTATAAGCAACATAATTTGCTGGCCAATGATCTGACAGGTAGAGATAGGGTAGTGCAACTTGCAAATGCCCAAAAGTATATCTCTCAACAAGAGGATATCAAATTGTTTCAAGCAGAGAACAATCTGCAGAAGTGGAAGATAAAAAATGAAAAAGAGAAACGCTTTAATAAGCAAGTAGAATTGGCGGAGAAGGCTTTTTTGGAGCAAAGAGAATGGGCTTTCCAAGCTGAGATGGCTTACTTAGAGCATATGTGGCATTTGCGAGAAGTGCCAACGGTGAATGGTGTATTAGATGATGTGTTTACTAGACAAAATGAACTATTGGAAGTAGTGCATTCTGAAAGACCAGAACTACTACTAGCTGAAGAGCCAAAAGAAGAAACACGCACAGATGCAGAGTTGTTAGCTAATATAAGAATAGAAAGCAATACAAGAGATGATTCGCGGACTAAAAAACTTACCTTTAAGCAAGATTATTATGAGATAATCGAAAAAGGGAACAAAAGAGAATATTTGAAAAATGGGGTTCCTATAAGTAAGCTGACTTATGAGTTCGAGACGAAGCGTAAGTTTGGAGAAATTCTCGAAAATGTAAGAGAAGAAGAAAGACGCAAACGCCTTTGGGATTTATTTAAAAAGAGAATACAATAATGAAAATAGATATACTAGCGATTGGAGCGCATCCTGATGACATAGAATTGAGCTGTGTAGGTACTTTGCTCAAACATATTGATATGGGGCACAAAGTAGGCTTGCTGGATTTGACGAAGGGAGAACTCGGTTCACGAGGTACTGCTAAACTTCGTTTGCAAGAAGCTGAAGCGGCTCGGAAACTTATCAAAGCGAAGGTTCGAGAAAATGTAGGTTTGAAAGATGGTTTTTTTGATATGGAAAAGAGCATCATGAAAATCATTCCATATATTCGTAAATATCAACCAGAGATCGTATTAGCTAATGCTATTAGTGATAGACATCCTGATCATGGTCGAGCTGCCGAATTGGTCAGTAGAGCTTGTTTTTTATCGGGTCTAATGCGCATCAAAACCAAGTATAAAAAAGAGAAGAAGGCTCAGACCCATTGGCGTCCCAAACAAGTATTTCACTATATTCAAGATCGTTTCTATGAGCCTGACTTTGTGGTTGATATTACCCCTTATATGGAGCGTAAAATAAAGATAGTACAAGCGTATGGATCACAGTTTTACAATCCTGACTTGAAGAAATATAAAAATGAGGCCAAGACACCAATATCTGGTAAAGATTTCTTGGATGGTTTGTATGCAAAGGCTAATGTTTGCGGTCGTAATATAGGCGTGCCTTATGCGGAAGGCTTTACCTTAGATCGAACCTTAGGGGTAGAATCATTATTTGATATTGTATAGTAACTGATCATAGGACATATTGGATTGTCTAAGAAAAAAATCAATTTGGAAATAATAAACTCAAGTAAAATATGTGTTGCCAAATGTCCTCATGGGATGGAGGATATTTTAGCCGATGAGCTCCGCATATTAGGCGTAGAAGAGGCTATGCTACAAAAAAGAGCAGTGGCATTCAAAGCGGATAAGGCGACGCTGTATAAAATCAATTTGCATTCTAGATTAGCCATCAAAATTCTTTGCCCTTTATTTGAATTTAAGGCAAAGCATCCTGAGGAGCTTTATAAAAAGGTTAAAGCATTTGATTGGTCAGATATCTTAAGTATAGAACAAACCTTTGCTGTTCAAACTACAGTCCATTCTCCTTATTTTTCGCATTCCCAATATGTGGCGCTAAAAGCTAAGGATGCAATTGTAGATCAGTTTTATGATACTGTACACAAACGTCCAAATGTAGATGTCAAGAACCCTGAGATCAAAATACACCTACATATATCAGAGAATAACTGTAAAGTATTTTTAGATGCTTCTGGAGATCCACTTTTTAAGAGGGGATACCGTGTCAATACAGGCATAGCACCAATCAATGAAGTACTAGCAGCTGGAATGTTGGTGCTCAGTGAATGGACTCCTGAAATACCTCTAATAGATCCTATGTGTGGGTCTGGTACAATTCCAATAGAAGCTGCTATGATGGCCACCAATACGCCTGCCTCTATATTGAGAGATGAATTTGGGTTTATGCATTGGCCAGACTATGATGAGGCCTTGTGGAAGAAAATCAAAAAAGAAGGGATAGCTCAGATCAAGTCTAGTCAAGCGCAGATATTCGCTTACGATAAAGAACTTTCTGTACTGCGCTATGCAGAACAGAATGCTGCAGAAATAGAATTAGATCAAGCTATCCAATTTAAGCGTAAAGATTTTATGCATCTCAATCCACCGGCGGAGGATGGCATGATCATAACGAATCCTCCCTACAATGAGCGTATCCAAGTGGAGGATAACGAAGCTTTCTATGCGGAAATTGGGGATCAATTTAAGCAGTCTTTTCAAGGCTATACCGCTTGGATGATTTCTTCTAATCTATCTGCTATCAAAAGGGTAGGGCTTCGTCCTAGCAAGAAGATTACCTTGTTCAATGGTAAGTTAGAATGTAAGTTCTTGAAATATGAATTGTATAAGGGCAGCAAGAAGGCAAAGTACGCAAATCAAGATGAGTCTGCTTAAATAATAATGAAAATACTGGAATTCAATCAGTGCGCATCATTATTTGGCAGCATTTCTTAATTTATAAGAGCATTACTAGGACAAAGTGGATTGTGTTTTCACTTTTAAACCTGTAGTTCTTTTTGTTTTTAAGCATCATTGCAAAACAATTCCTTTTTTGTGCTGTTTTCTCAAAAAAAATAAATGCAGGTAGAAATAGAAGTATCTAAACCAATTGGCACTTTACTTAAGAGATTGGGAACCGATTTATATGAACGGGAGGAAAGTATGCATTTGGCTTTATTGAGCGTTCTCGCAGGAGAGAGTATATTCTTATTAGGTCCTCCAGGTGTTGGGAAAAGTCTGATCGCAAGACGACTAAAGTTCGCCTTCAAAGATGGATTATCCTTTGAGTACTTGATGAGTAAGTTCAGTACTCCAGATGAAGTTTTTGGTCCCGTATCCATTAAGAAACTCAAGGAAGAAGATAAATATGAACGACTCACAGATCGTTATTTACCGGGAGCTAACATTGTGTTTTTAGATGAGATTTGGAAGGCAGGTCCAGCCATCCAAAACGCACTCTTGACAGTACTTAATGAGAAAATATACCGCAACGGAGACAAGGATATTAAAGTAAATATCAGAGGAATTATTACAGCGTCCAATGAACTACCTCCTTCCAATGCCAATTTAGCTCCGATTTGGGATCGATTTCTTATCCGCTATGAAGTAGGTAATATCAAACAGTTTGGAAACTTCTTGGATATGATCACCAATACCAATGATGTCTACAAAGACAATATTCCAGAAGAACTTAAGTTTAGCAACGCTCAATTAGATGAATGGAGTGAGCAGATAGATCAAATCGAAGTCCCAGCAGAGGTACTGAATACTTTTCAGGTAATCAAAGTCAAGCTTGCAGAGCATAATGCTCGAGGCGTAGGAGTGCCTATCATAGTGCATGATAGACGCTGGAAAAAAATTGTTAGACTATGTCGAGCTTCTGCTTTTGCCAATGGACGAAAAAAGGTAGACTTGATGGATTGCTTCTTGATGAAACATTGTCTATGGACACATCCATCTCAAAAAGATGTCATTTCGGATATCTTGATTCAAACTATTGCAGATCACGGGTACTCTATGACCACCAATCTCAATACGTTGAAACGAGAAGTGCAGGAGTTTAATAACGATGTCCTTGGTGAAATTAGAATAGCCCATTCCGTTTCAGCCGAAGAGTTGATGGTCATAGAAGAAGAATACTTTGAAATCATACGAGGCAACACGAACTTTACTGGTCGGTATATAAATGTGCAAGATTTTAGAGATCTATCTGTCAATGAAGAAACGGTGACTAATGTGTATGATGATGCAAAAAACATTGTCAATAGGCTCAAGTGTCAAAAAGGGGCTAGCGCTTCAAATACTATCATTATTCATCATAACTCTGATGCCAATGAGTATAAGTTAAAGACAAAACTTATAGAAAAGAAAGAATATATCAGCAAGCAGCCCCATCAACTTGTGCAAAAATTTTGGGATGAACGCTACAACGAACTTTCACAATACATCTCTTTGCAAATAGAAAAAATGGATACTGATGCCCCTCAAGAAATAAAGGAGCTGGATGGTAATTTATTTGTAGATGAAGACTTATCTAAGGTAGTGAGAAAAAATTATGATGAGACTTTGAGCCAGCTTAAAGAATTGAAACTAAGCTTGGAAAAGACACAATATGCCTATACGGAGCTATAAATAAAGAGGCTTATGATCAAGGACATACATAAAGAGCTAGAAAGTGAATACGATAGATTTATCGAGTTTGGAGGACTACTCGATAGAAAGATGCGTCGCTACCTAATCCAATATCTACAGAACAAATTTGATCCTAATAGACATCTCATCCCTGAGTTGCATGACAAATACTACAACTATTTCCGGCGAGCCTTAGATGATATATTCATTATAGATGGATTGCAGGATATTGTAGATCAAAATGCAGCTATCAAAAAAAGGGTGATCTTAGATACGATCTATTGGCTAAAGAAAGCGTACAAGAAGATAAGGGAGAAGCATCCCTATGAAGATGAAGAACAACGTCTTGAAGGCTGGTCGGTTACTCCTATGCATGTATTTCTTAAACGTTGGACGGTTTTGCCTTCTTATCTCAATGGTATCTATCGTAGAGATGAGTTGGACTCAAACTTCTTTAAGGATAAATTTGAGGAATTGATCATCTCGCAAGATATAAAGGAGATTAGCGCAGAACATATAAAGCAACTTAATTTGTTGTTTGATGATATCCTCGCGAACTGGGATGCCCTCTTGTATGCCAAGGTGCTGGAATATCAGATGAACAAATTTAGCGAAGAGAGCGAAGCATATATTGATTTCATTACCCATAAAGTCAATGAATACAATAAACTAAAAGATATCATAGAGCCATTTTCTAGTTATTTTGGTTGGGATATGTCTAGGAAGCTATGGAAGAAATCTTCCTTTGATGTTCTTGATAAATATAGAAGTCTTTTAGAAGATGAGGACAGTGTCCGACAGTTGGCTGACCTCTTAGGGAGCATGCGTGAGGCGGAAATTGAAATGGAAGAAGAGACTTTTGAGAAAACGATAATCAAACAAGAGTGGGTGTCTGATGAGTTGCTAAAATCGGAAATCGTTGGGGTCCATACTAGTGACGATCTTTCACAAATGCTTAGTGCTGAAGCGAGCCTATTGAGCATGCCAGATACGGAGTCGTTATTTCTCAAAAAGTTTGCAGATAAGAAATTGATGACGTTTAAGTATGAGGACAAACGATTGGTGAAGAGTGAAGATCATGTGATGGAAGTCAACCAAAGAATAAAGCAAAAAGAAAAAGGTCCTTTCATCGTATGCGTTGATACCAGTGAAAGTATGATGGGTATGCCGGAGAAGATTGCCAAAGTCATGACGCTTGGTATTTTAAAAATGTCAATGAATCAAAATAGAAAAGCTTTCTTGATTAACTTTTCGTCTGGCGTACAAACACTCGATTTGTATAATATTGCCGAGAGCATAGAGGAGATCGCTTCCTTCTTACAGATGTCATTTAACGGTGGGACCAATGCAAATTTAGCCTTGCGTACTGCTATGCATCAATTAGAAACCAAAAGCTATGAAGATGCAGATATTCTTATGGTGTCAGATTTTATTGTGCATAAATTGGGGGACGATATACAAAATCTCATTAGACATAACCAGCTCAACAAGAATACACAATTTCATGCCTTAGGGATTGGTAGACAATTCGACAAAAGCATCTTGAACTATTTCGATACCAATTGGCATTATGTGCCGGAGGAAAAAGGCATTATTAGAGCCCTCTCTGAAGGTTTGCAAGACATAGGCAATCGTATGTAGCCTTCATATTATTTATCGTTTTAATATTAAAAAAAAAATTATATGTTATTTTATTGAATGTATTTCTCTGTCAAATAGTGTGTGTTTGATAATTAATTGTAGTTTTGCGGACGATTCATCACAAGAGTGATTTCGGATTAAAAATTCAAACATTAACTATTAAAAACATTAGACTATGTTAAAAAGGACATTAGGGTTATTTTGTATGTTAAGTATTTTGGCACTTTCTTTTTCTTGCAGCGACGATGAGTCGGATTCTAGCGAGTGTGCAACTTGTACGGTAACACAAGTTATCACGAGTGAAGGCATGGAAATTGGAAGACAAGAGTTGAATACTGATCAAGAGTTTTGTGATGAGGCTTTAGATGCTGTAAGAGCTCAAGAGTCAACAGTAACACAAGAACTTTATGGTATCACTCAAGAAATAGCTACAACTGTAGAGTGTAACTAATTTACTTGTTTAGATGCTAAAAAAAAGCAGCTCTTTTTTATAAAAGAGCTGCTTTTTTATTTTAGCTATGTCTTACTTTTTACCCAATCACTCCTTTAAGCTTCTCTATAAAATAGTCGACTTCTTCTATGGTATTCTTATGAGAAAAGGATAAACGTACAGGCTTGCCTTCTATCGGCTTGATAGCTGATAATGCTGCTATGACGTGAGATCCAGTTTCCGAACCAGAGCTACATGCAGAACCACCAGATGCACAGATCCCAGCGATATCCATGTGTAGCATCAACATTTCAGACTTATCACAAGGAGGAAAGTTAATACTTAATACTTTCTCTAGACCACCTTCCACAGATGCTGGTCCATTAAATGTAGTATCAGGAAAATTCGCTTTGATTTGT
>JALZVN010000118.1 GCA_023299965.1 Saprospiraceae bacterium
GCTACATTATTTAAAGATTTCGTGCTTCAAAATAATAGACCAAACTTAGGATTTTTTCAAGGCTTTACGGGTCAACCCGTGACGGAACAAGTAGTACTTGATAGACCAATAGTAAAAGAGCCTAGACACTTTGTGGCTGCTAGGAGTATAGAGACTACTGATCCTAGCTTACCATTTGATGACATTATCCTAACCGCTCAAGCGGTAGAATTGTGGACCGTAGATTCTAAGATATTCGATGCAGATACTGGAGCTCTTATTGAAGAAACAAATGTTGCTCAAGATGGTGTCATAGATATAATCGATTTGAACTACATGAGACGCTTCCCTTGGTTCAATGAATTGGTATCCTTCGTGACGCCCTACGGTATAGGATTGGATCTAGGAGATGGTGTCTCTTGGATTATGGACGTTAGTGATTATATGCCTTTGCTTAGAGGAAATAAGAGAATGCAAATGACGCTAGGAGGGCAAAATCAGGAAGAAATGGATTTGGAGTTCTGGTTTATTGTTGGAACACCGCCAAGAGATATTTTACAATTCGATCAGGTGTGGCAGGGAACCAATCAAACTGGTATTGCTACTATCGCTCAGATAGCAGACGATTCAAAATTGGAACGTACTAATGTATCCCTCAGTTCAGAACCTGCAGTATTTTCACTAAAGTCTTCTATTACAGGTCATGGATCTGAAGGAGAATTTGCACAAAATGGAGGGATAGTAAATCACATGATTGCGCTTGATGAAGGCGTCTTGTATGAATGGGGTATTACACAGGAGTGTTCATTAAATCCAGTCTTCCCTCAAGGAGGAACGTGGGTGTTTGATCGTGAAGGTTGGTGTCCTGGAGAGCAGTCTTTGATCAAGATCAATGATTTGACTCCATTTGTGGAAGCAGGAGAAACAATAAGTATAGAATATTCAAATTCAGGTCCACCAGTTCCAACTGGCGATTACCGTTACCATATGGCTCATCAGATTGTGGGTTATGGAGAAGCAAACTTTCAGATGGACGCAGCAATTATAGAGATAGCTGCACCTAATAATGGTGTTGAATTTAGAAGAGTAGGAGAGATATGTGCCAATCCGATTATTACGATTCGTAATACTGGAGCTAATAATTTGACTTCATTGAATATACAATACTGGATCAATGATTCTCAAAATCCGCAAACTTTTGAGTGGACTGGTGATCTTGAATTTATGGAGGATGAAGAAGTGGTTATTCCATCCACAAGAGATTTATGGTTTGATATCTTAGATGAAGGAAATCAATTCCATGTGGCAATTGATAGCCCGAATCAGTCTTCAGACGGATATGTGCACAATAATACAATGACTTCTAACTTTGATGTTCCTTTATTGCTGCCAACAAAAATTACGGTGGAAATGAGAACCAATAATGTTCCTTCAGATAATAGCTATCAGCTTTTAGATGCAGCGGGCAATGTAATTGGTTCAAATTCATTACCAATAGCCAATACAACTTATAGAGATGATTATGAGTTGACAGGAGACTGTTTTACATTGAGGGTAAATGATGTGAGTGGAGATGGTTTAGAATGGTTTGCTAATCCAGGTCAAGGCGTTGGTTCTGCTTCGATTAAAGATGAAATTGGAATCGCACTTGTAGCATTCGAGACTGATTTTGGAGGTGGATTTGATTTTAGATTTACTACGGATTTTCAAGTGTCTGTAGCGGAACTAGAATTTCTTACGAGTATCAAAATGTTTCCAAACCCTTCTAGTGACAGAGTTACTATAGAGGCGAATGATCTGAGCAATACTACAGTATATTTAACAGATGTACTAGGAAGAAATGTACCAAGTTTTATTTTGAACCAAACGGATAATTCTATTTCGTTTAATGTACAGAGATTAGACACCGGTATTTATTTTGTGGTATTGAAGCAAGATGATATTGTGACGACTCGAAAATTAGTGATTGAATAATTACCACCAATATGGTACATCCAAAAGCAGCAAAAATATTAAAGTTTTTGCTGCTTTTTTTGTTTGAATGGGTCCGTAATGCGCGATTACTGTCGACTTTTCATACCCACACAATGCTTTCTGTATTTGTCGTATAAATATTAGCCAAAATTGATATTTAATAATTTAATATTGTAATTTAAAGGCATATTGAATCCTTGATAAAAGGTTTAAAACATAAGAAATGGCTGAATATAATTTAAAGATTAATGGAGTCTCGCATAAGGTAGATGTCGATGAAGATACACCTATACTATGGGTGCTAAGAGATACACTGAATCTGGTAGGTACAAAGTTTGGATGCGGTATTGCACAATGTGGTGCTTGTACTATTCATATGAACGGAAGTCCGATGAGATCATGCAGCGTTCCAGTATCTGCTGCGGCAGGGAAAGAAATAACTACTATAGAAGGATTATCTACGGATGGCTCTCATCCAGTTCAGCAGGCTTGGATTGAGCATGATGTGCCTCAGTGTGGTTATTGCCAGGCGGGTCAGATGATGACAGCTGCAGCCTTCATATCAAAGAACAAGAATCCTTCTGATGAACAAATTAGAGAAGCGATGCATGGGAACATTTGTAGATGCGGCACCTATACAAGAATCAATAAAGCGGTAAAAACAGCTGCAAAGAATTCATAATCCTATAATCTAAATAAGAATGTCAAATAATATTAGTAAAAATAGAAGGTCATTTTTGAAAGCCAGCGTGGCAGTAGGTGGAGGAATGATGATAGGGTTCAATTACTTATCTTGTGATACGGAGACCAAAGTACAAGCGCATCTAGATCCAGATTTAGCTGTCCCTATGAAATGGAATACGCTGAATGGCTTTTTGAAAATTGGAGAAAATGGAACAGTTACCATCATGTCTCCAAATCCAGAGATTGGACAAAATGTAAAGACCTCTATGCCAATGATCGTAGCTGAAGAGCTGGACGCAGATTGGGATAATGTGATAGTAGAGCAAGCGCCCTTGGATACAACGAATTTCAAACGACAGTTAGCTGGAGGAAGTCAGTCCATTCGATCAAGCTGGAATATATTAAGGGAGACAGGCGCTAAAGCCCGTCATATGCTGCTCATCGCTGCAAGTGAAAAATTGAATGTGCCGATAGAGGAATTGAGCACTGAAAAAGGTAAAATATTCCACAAGAAAAGTGATACTACCTTAGATTATGGGGAGGTAGCTACAGCAGCAGCAAGTGCAAAAGTGCCAGAGGAAGTAGTCTTAAAGGATCCAAAAGATTTCACCTTGATCGGCTCTAGAGTCCGCAATGTTGATCGCTTTGATATAGTACAAGGTAAGCCATTATTTGGTTTGGATACGATGAAGGAGGGGATGAAAATCGCGATGATCATACATCCGCCTGCATTTGGTATGAAGATTAAAAGTCTGGAAGATAGTAAGGCAAGAAGTATGAATGGCATTATTGACATTGTACGTATTAATGTAGAGCCGGAAGGCTGGAATCCTCAGTGGTCAGATGTCAATGCATATCCTGAGTTAGTAGCGATAGTAGGCGAAAGCACTTGGCAAGTTATGAAAGCCAAAAAAGCGGTCAAAGTCGAATGGGAGAAAGAGAGTAATCTTGAGAATTCTGCCGATCATCTAGCAGCTATGGAAAGTGCATTAAAATCTGATACGGGAGAGATAGCTAGAAAAGATGGTGATCCAGATGCTGCATTTGAAGCAGCGGCGAAAGTTGTAGAAAAATCATACTCTGCGCCATTTTTAGCGCACAACACGATGGAGCCGATGAACTTCTTCGCAAACGTCACAGACAATAGCGCAGAGTTGGTCGGACCGATACAGACTCCAGAGTTTTTGAGAGGTAGTCTCGCAGGAGTACTAGGTCTCGCGGAGGAGAATATATCGATCATGATGACTCGTATGGGAGGAGGTTTTGGTCGTAGACTATATGGCCATTTCGGTACGGAGGCAGCCTTGATTTCAAAGGCGGTGAAGGCGCCCATAAAATTAGTGTATACCCGTGAGGATGATATGACTCAGGGAACCTATAGACCCGCCTACAAGGTGACCTATAAAGCAGGATTGGATAAGGATGGTAATATGATGGCTTTACAAATCAAAGGAGCTGGTATTCCAGGGAGTCCAATTTTTGCAAATAGATTTCCCGCTGGTACTGTTGATCACTATAGCGCAGAGAATTTTAAAATTAATACCAATATATCTACCGGAGCATGGAGAGCTCCAAAATCTAACTTTATCGCTACAGCAGAGCAATCTTTTTTGGATGAACTAGCGGAAGCGGCAGGAAAAGATCCTATCGACTTTCGATTGTCTTTGTTTGAAAAAGCAAAAAATACGCCTGTAGGGGAAAAGAACGATTACGATGCAGAAAGGTACGCTGGAGTCTTAAAATTGGTTAAGGAGAAATCTGGATGGGGGAGTAAGAAGGAAGGAGTCCATAGGGGGGTGTCTGCGTACTATTGCCACAATACGTATGTAGCACAAGTACTCGATGTGATCATGAAGGACGGAGAACCTAGAATTAGTAAAGTATATTGCGCTGTTGATTGTGGTATTGTGATTAATCTTGAAGGCGCGACCAATCAAATAGAAGGGGGGATAGTGGACGGTATAGGTCACGCTATGTATAGTACGCTGAGTTTTAAAGAAGGTGTACCAGAGCAAAGCAATTTTGATAAGTATAGATTGATAAGACACGCAGAGGCACCGGAATCTATTGAAGTGCATTTTGTAGACAATAAGATAGGTCCTACAGGGCTTGGTGAACCCTCTCTTCCTCCGATTGGGGCAGCCTTAGCGAATGCCTTATATAAGGCTACCGGTACAAGATTATATAATCAGCCTTTTACAAATGAAATAGATTTATTGGGCTAGTAGAATCGTATTACTACAGCTCTTTTTTATAAGGATATTCAGTTCTTCTGGATATCCTTATGGGTACCTCTATTTACCTCTGAATTAGGCTAAAATCAAATTTAAATTTGACAGACTAGCCTGTCCCGACTTTACATCGGGGGCTAGACTGAGAGAATTTAGCCTTAGCTAAATGACTGAAGAATAACGAAGTATGTCAAAGATTAAATTTGCAGAAATTCTGGAAGAATTTCATTTTAGACAATGAATGGGGTTGATAGAGGTATCCTTATTTTAATTTTAGGGCTATACTTGGTTGGATTATGGTTTGGAGGCGTTCCGATGAAAGATCGGAACCGGGTCGTCCGTTTGTATTCAGCAGACACTCAGACTGTGCTTCTTATGACTCGTCGCATCTTCACTCGACCGTTCAGCTACATCTCATCTAAGCGCACTAGCCTTCTTGACTACTTCATATCACTTCCACCCCTCGCCCAAAAAAAAGTAATTAATATCATTTTATACCATTTGAAGTTTAAAATGACACATATATTTTAATAGAAATAATCATTCTCTTCGTTAAGATTCCGATAGTTATCGGGACCTAATAGCTAAGGCTATCATACAGAGATTCTATACCATATTAAACTACAAATGGTATTACATGCTGTCTCCAATTTTCGACAGTTCCCTTC
>JALZVN010000119.1 GCA_023299965.1 Saprospiraceae bacterium
ATTCGACTCATTCGACTCATTCGACTCATTCGACTCATTCGACTAGGTTTGCCTGCGGAGCGTAAAACCAAAAACATACTAGCTATTCGATGTTTGCAAAATCGATTCAGTACACGTGTCAAGAACAAAGGAGCGGGTAAAAGGGAAGACCCTAGGTGATTTTGAAAGGTATTGAAGACGGTGAAATAGGGCGTATGATCTAGGCTTAGGCTACAAAATAGAACATATGAACTTCGCCAACCTCAACCAAAAGAATCTTATTAGAGCTTGGTTTTGAAATTTAGTACATAATGAGGTAGAATTTTATAGTCACTTCTCAAACCAATTTTGTACCAATCAAATCTTGAATCTAATACATGCCTCCTCCTCTAATACAACTTTTTCCTTC
The DNA here is from genome assembly GCA_023299965.1 of Saprospiraceae bacterium. Classification (GTDB taxonomy): domain Bacteria; phylum Bacteroidota; class Bacteroidia; order Chitinophagales; family Saprospiraceae; genus JALZVN01. The sequence goes on from JALZVN010000119.1 coordinate 389, forward strand.
TCATTCAACAATAGTGTTATTAACTAAAGCGGAATAAATATATTTTTTGATAATATATTTCGCACAATATTCTGTTACTTTCAGTAGGAAAAATGAAAAAATACGATAACATTTTGATTGTACTTTTATATCGCAATACAAGAAAGCTTCGGACTTGTTTTATAAATAGTCCTTCCCGCCAAGCGTAGATTGTCTTTTTTCTTAAAGATCCCTCCTTTATAAATATTTAGCTGTATGAATATGACAAAAATAGAATTCTATTTGAGCTTGTTACTATTTTTAATTGCCCAATCGGTTTTATCTGCTCAGGATATTCCACAAGAATGTTATCAATTTGATTCGGATGCGAACCCTTCATTTATTTGTGATGGAGTTTGCCCTGCTTGTGATGAATCTAGTTTTATTTTCACTTTCAATCTATCTACTTTCTTTATAGGGGAGAATAACTATTATCTAACGCTAGACGACGGTACAATTCCACCTTTTCAAATTAACCTAAATTCATCTACTGGTGGAGATGGTTTTAAGCAAGAGCCTAACGAAAATCCTTTTGGTTCACCAATATATTCTATCTCATATGTTTTATATGAAGGTTGTTACTCATTTAGAATTACAGACATATTTGGAGATGGAGTATTTGATTCATTTGGAGATGGTTTTTTCTCTTTAGAAATAGATGGAGTGGAAGTACATTCAGGTACTAATTTCGGCATTGAAGATGTATATGATTTTTGTCTAATGACAGAATCCTGTGAAGATGGTATTCAAAACGGTGATGAGACGGGTATAGACTGTGGGGGGGCATCTTGCGAACCTTGTGTGACCTTAACTGCTACTTGCGAGGATGGTGTCCAGAATGGAGATGAACAAGGCATAGATTGTGGGGGAGCAATATGCAAACCTTGTGATTGTATATTGAATCTTGTATACGATAATATTGTTTGTAATGACAACGGTACAGCAACACCAAACGATGACCTATTTACAGTAGATGTTACTTTGACTGGTGTTGGTAATAGTTATTTATGGAATGGGACACTTGGAAATCAACAAATGATTGGAAGATATGGCGTACCTACAACATTCGGTCCTTTCTTGACGAATTCAGGTAGCAATATTAGTGGCTGGTTTATGGATAATGACATCATGAATTGTGCAGTAGATGTTATAATTAAAGCTCCAAGTAATTGTTCAATTGATCCATGCATTGGTGAAAGCAACGAACCATGTTTTACTTGCTTTGATGGCATATTGAATGGCGAAGAAGAGTCTATTGACTGTGGAGGATTACATTGTGTACCTTGCAATTCTGTTAATGAGGGCTCCCCAATTTATAGTAATGATGTATTAGCAGAAGTTGACTTTCGACCTGAATCCCTTACGTTGTTCCCAAATCCTACGCAAGATATTCTTAATGTTTCATTTGTGAACGTATTGAATGAAAATGCAGAGATAAGTATTACAGATTTAAATGGCAATATCTTAAAACGTTTAAAGGTAGGTACTTCATACAGTGAAAAAATGTCACTTGATGTATCCGAATATGCCTCAGGATTTTATTTTATTAATCTCAAAACAGAATCGAACTTTGAAAGTAAAAAATTTATAGTTGTAAAATAAGTGCTTATTTGAAACATGAAAAAGCCTTGACAATATATTTGTCAAGGCTTTTTTTATGTTCAAGATTATAAGTTGAAGAGTATCTATAGTATCACAATTTTGACTCTATGATTATCCTCTGTTCGTCGATGGTAGTCAAAAAAAACTGTTTGTAGTTCTTACCTATCACAAGTGTTTATAGCTTACCAGCTATAATTTTTTTTTCAAAAAGAGCGTTCATAGCTCAAAAGCGCTAGCGCCTCGGTACCTGAATAAAATACTCCTTCTTTCCAGACATCGTAACCTTACTATCCAATAACCATGGATTGTAAACTTTTAGAAGACGATAAGAAAGACCATTATTGAGCGCTACATTTTTGATGTCTAGCACGCCTTCTTCCTTGTAGCTGATATCGATCATGTCCGCATGCGGAGCATACTTCTGAGATTCTTCGATCTGAAAACCAAATCGAGTTGGGTCACTCAAGATGGACTTCAACGCTAAAATACGAAATACATATCGACCCGTCTCTTCGTTGAGATTGATGTCATAATAAGAGCGCATCCCTTGCTGAGATAAATTTTCTGAGATTCTACGACTACCTGCATTATAGGCAGCAGCAGCTAAGGTCCAAGATCCTAATTTGTTTTTTTGCTTTTTGAGATACTTGCAGGCAGCCTTAGTCGCTTTTTCTAAATGATAACGCTCATCTACTTCGTCATTTATTTCTAAACCATATTCCTTACCAGTAGATTTCAGAAACTGCCAAAAACCTTTAGCGCCTGCACCAGAAGTAGCATTGCGCAAACCACTTTCTGCCACAGCTAAATATTTGAAATCATCCGGTACACCTTCTTCAGATAGTATGCGTTCAATTACCGGAAAGAAACGATTAGACAATTTTATATTTTGTACCGTAGCACTATGCCAATAGCTATTGACAAGCAACTCTCTATCTAGTCTTTCGCGAACATCAAAAATTTCTGTAGGTACTTTCTCTTCAGCAAAATAGAAATTGTTATCCAATGTAATGGCCTTGATGATCTGAGGTAAGCTTTGAGTCGTAGCCGTTTCTTCATGCTTAGAATCTATGCTGCCCGGGGTAGCACTGTATGAAGAAAAGACCGCACTACTAAAAAACGCACCGAGGCAAAAGACGAAAATTGAAAGTATCTTATTCATTAGAATGATATTTTTGACAAGCACCAATTGATGGCGCTAGAATATGTAACTCGATAAACAATTGCTATAGTATAACTATATAAAGAGCAAATGGCGTGTAATTGGTCTGTGAGATATTATTTCATATACGGACGCATGCCTATTAATGGTACGTCAATAATGAATTAAACCTTTCTTGGTCTCTTGAAGATAGGCACCGTCGAGCAGGGCTCACCATACATAATGCTTTGAGCAAAAGGTTTTAGCTTTTCAGTTATTTCCATATAGGCCAAAGTAGGTACAGGTTTGTTACTACACCCTTTGATGACAATTCGTTTGTCCTGATATTGAGTATAGTCTATCTTGTTGAGCAGCTGTTTGTAGTAATAGGTGAGATAATCTTGCTTAGTACCTTGAAACAAGTCACTAGCAATACCACTACAGTAAGAGCTCACCAGCATATAAGCCCAAGTCGGTATGATCGCATCTGTGGAGCAAAATAGGGTAACCACCTTACCTTCGTACTGCTGCCAATCGTGTTCCTTTAGCGCTGCTCTGAAATCCTTCTCTTTTAATATAAGCTCCTTAAATAGATATCCCTTCAAGTCGAAGTCAATGACTTCGTTGGTTGGAAAATATTCTTCCAAATTAATAGTGATGATACCACTATTGGCTACTCGATTGACTAATGGTTTTTCCATTGATGTATTTATTATTCTTCCTCTGTAGCAGAATGTTGGAGTGCCTCCAGATCTGCTATAGTCGACGCCAAGTCGGCGGCTACTATTTCAAAACGTTCCTCATCCACATCTGGTTCTCCAGCATTACCTTGGACAGGATTCACTTCTTCTATAGGAGCGGCTTCTCCAACTACGTTTTCAGTAGTTACGAAGTCTTTCAATTTTGGTAAGTCATTGATAGATTTTAGACCAAAGTAGTCCATAAATTTATCATTGGTGCCATATAGAAGTGGCTTACCAGGACCATCGCTACGTCCTACGATTTCTACAATCTCTTTTTCTAGGAGTTTTTGTAAACTATAGTCTGCACTCACGCCTCTGATCTTCTCCATTTCTGGTTTAGATACAGGTTGTTTGTAGGCAATGATACTTAAGGTCTCGATGGCAGCTCGGCTCAGTCTCTTCTTAGTGGTCAACTTGAGATAGGCGCCAACCGTATTATGAAAAGCAGGCTTGGTCAAAAACTGAAACCCATTGGATATTTCGACAAGCTCCATTGCAAAATCCGGAGACTGATATTTTTCTTGTAAGGTCACAATGGACGATGCGATTTGCTCTTCTTCAAACTGCGCCTCCATAGCATTGTCTAAGCTCGTTTTGATGTCTTTAGAGCTAATTGGCTTTTCAGCCACGAATATCAAACTCTCAATATGCTGTGCTAGCAAATCCATAATTGTATTATTTATTGGTCTCAAAGTTACTAATTCCTATTCGCACTTAGCAGATAATCGTTCAATATATGGAGCACTATTTACAAGCTTAGCATAGCCCTTGCGGTTGAATTGTAGGTTTTTGTCCTGGGGCGTTTTTTTATTTAGATATTGAATCATTCCAAGATAGCCACCGACTTCATAGATGATCTCTACTAGACAGGAGCAGTCTAATTTATTTTCTTGATCACTTAGGCAAGCCTTCATACTCGTCTTTTGGATCTTTTCTACCTGATTTTTAGTCGGTTGTACAAAGTACACCTCACTTATTTGTGGCTTATTAGGTAGATATTTTACCATATATTCATCTCCATCTTGGACTGGAAACTGTTTGTTTGAAGCCTTGACGCGATAGACCTCCTGATCTACTATATAGTTATAGGTAAATTTGCTGTCACCAGCTGTAAAGATTTTTGCCTTGGTATACAAGCCTCGATTGGCTAAGGCTGCAATAGACACATCATCTTTAGTTTTGTACCATTCAGAACGAAACAGGAATACTGTGGCTAAGACAATCGCAAATATCAAGGCCGCAAAAAACGTTAAGGACTGCAGTCCCATTTTTGCACGTTCTTTTTTTCTGGCAGCGTTGAGGGGCGTTTTGACCTCCTCGTTGATTTCCATGGTATACTCAAAGTGGTCATCATGACGGATGATATTCAATTCTATCAGCTCTTCATCAATAAATAAAGAGTACTGCTTGCTCTCCATCACCTTGAAGTCAATACTTGTAATCTTGCCGTTGATATGGATAAGTACATGACCTGTTCTGGCACCATGAAGCAGACCTACCTTATGGATTTTACCCCTTTGGTCCAAATGATTCCAATGAAATTGCTTCATGCCCATGTCAGCAATATGAGTTTATAAGTAAACTACTTGTTATTATTAAAACGTAACTTAATGCCAATCGTTAAAAAAAAATCAATAGATGATAGATTCTACCGAAAAAAAGGCTCTGATGGCTAAAATTAACGAAAAAATAGCTCAAGCAGAAAAAGAAATTGAGCACCTGGAAGATGTTACCAAACCAATCTCTCCGGAGAATTCTATAGGGCGAGTATCTCGTATGGACGCCATCAACAACAAAAGTGTAGCGGAAGCAGCCCTGAGATCCTCCAGGAAAAAACTTAACAAGCTCCGACTTGCTTTGACCAAGATAGACGATTCCGGCTTTGGTATCTGCAAGATGTGCAAAGAACCCATACCCTCACCTCGTTTGATGTTTATGCCAGAAAGTACGCGCTGCGTCAGATGCGCCGATAAGAGATGAACGAATTGTGAGTATTGAATTAGGAATGCAGCGCTGGTGCGCTCATAGCAGATTCCCTATTTTGGACTTTTTGTTAGTGTTAAACCCTTTTCAACATACTTGCGAAGCGTTCAAAATTCAAAATGGGCGCTTGTATCCCGTCATACGCTTGTACTCGGCGAGCTATCCAGATATTCATCATAGTCGTTGCTAGTATTCGCTTGATCGCTCATCCGTCACATCTCCTTGATTCATTATCTGCCTAGCTCACCTCATATCGCTGCTACCGGGAGCGCAAAAATATCTTTCGATTAATATCATTTAAGACTATATCTAGGGTAATGGGCTTACCTTGAATTTAATCTAAATTATACACCACTTATATGTACGTTAGAATAAAGGACTTAATACTATTATTCGAAAGGTCGTAATATGGTTGTTTTATCACGAATAGCTAGATACTTGCGCAGTCACATGAAATTGGACTTATCACCCACAAATGTATTCGAAACATGCTAGATTCATAGTGGTTACAAAAAGGCAGAAATAAAAATATTTTTTTTCACTATTTTTGAGAACAAGACACGTTGAGATTCAGGGTGTTACTCCACGAGCATATTATTTATCAGAGATATTTAATAATGGGGCTTGTAGAAACGAATAATTCGTTCTATATTTGCGTCCCCTTAGGAAAAGGCTTTAACAGTCATAATTTATAAGGAATTATATAAGACGGTCATCGGATCGTCTACTTTATATAAAAAGTTCATTGACAATAAGGAGAGATAGAGAAATAGAAAGATAACAGAATTAATTTTGAGTATGAGTACTAGGA
>JALZVN010000120.1 GCA_023299965.1 Saprospiraceae bacterium
AGTTCTTGTAGGAGTTTCGCTATGCCCTTCCCCTTCTTGCCACTTCCCCACAGATAAACGGGTAAGCCCTCTTCGTATTCTAGTTCTGCAAAATAGGCTACCTTGATGCTCAAGAATCTATTGTCCGCATAGTTATCATCTGTCCTACTGCTCCGCTCTGGGTAATCACGCCAATGATGCAAAACGTCATTGACTGTTTGAATCCTTAGTCCAAACTTATGCATGCGAAAGCATAGATCATAATCCTCTGGATATACATCTGATGTAAAAGCCCCAATCTTGTCCAATGCAGATCGATGCATCAGCCAGCAAGGTGAAGGAATAACGCACTCTTTATAAACATCCCTAAAGGGATCTTCGTTGAGTAAATTGGTATTCATCCATTCTGCATATTTTTTATAGCCATCTCCAATACCTGTTGCAGAAAAATAAGACACCAATCCTGTCGCTAGGCTATTATCATCTTTGACGAAATTCAAAAGAGATTCAATTTTCTGAGGAGACATGATGTCATCTGCATCCATACGAGTGATGTACTCCCCTTTTGCATGGGAATATGCTAGGCGCAAGGCAGAAATAATACCTTGTCCACCATTGTTATGGATATGAATTCGTTTATCGAGAGAAGCATAACGCTCTAGATGCTTCAACGTCTTGTCAGTGGAATGATCATTAACCACTATGAGCTCCCACGCTCGGTGAGATTGATCTATAATAGACTGGATACAGTCGTCGATATATAATGCTGCGTCTTTGGCGGGCATCAATATACTGACAAGTTTACTCATATCTCTTTCATAGAAGTTTTTGCGTCAGGGATAGTAGGGGATCCCGACTTTTCGTCGGGATGTGCGTAGCACGGACACCCCCGCATAGCCCGCCTCGATTTTTCATCGAGGGACGCCCAAAAAATAAAAGTAAGAAAAGAAAAGCGTATAAAAGAAGTAAGGATAGGTCCTTATACTAAATCTTCATTCTTGACAGTGCCCTGGTCCGGATTTAGCTTATCATTCGCTTGGTTGTACTGATCTTGAGAATACTGTTCTGCTTGCTTCTGAGCATTTCGATTTTTGATAAACTTCGATACTGCTCTGAATATCATCGGAGCGAACATCATCAGCAATCGTGGTAGTCCACGCATAAGGTTTGATTTATATATGATGCAGTCATAAAATTAAGCCTGCATTAATAAGACTCGATATATTGCAATACGTCACCTCCTCATATTTATTGCAAAAATATATACAAGGCACCTATCTTTGTAGTGACCAATAAAATAATATCCGGTCAGAATAGCATATGAATCAACTAAAATACTACTTACGCCTAGCTATAGCGGCTCCGTTTATGCCATTGCTCCATAAAAAGGTAGATCGAATCATGAAAGACATGCCTGACCTGCCTGCTCCTGAAGACATTAGGAAACAAGTGAACAATGCCCAGGTGCATGTCTTAAGTGTAGGAGAAAGCTCTATCGCTAGTATTGGTGTCGATACACAAGAGAACGGCTTGACTGGGTTCTTGGCGCAGCAGATTGAAGCACATCACAAGGTACCTGTCTCGTATGAGGTAATCGCCAAAAGTGGCTATACCGCAGCCATGGTTCATGATGAATTGCTGCCGACTATTCAATCTAAAGCCGCAGATATCATCATGATTGGCTTAGGTGCTAATGACACTTTCAAACTCAGCAAGCCAAGTAAATGGAGGAGTGACTTGACTAACATTCTAGATTTCCTAACAAAGCGATTTAACGATACACCAATCGTCTTTATCAACATGCCTCCTACCACTGAATTTCCAGTGTTTGACAAAATGCTCAAGTACTTTGTTAGCAAACAGATGCTCATACTGAGGAGTGAATTGCAAAAACTAATTCCATCATATCCTCATGCCTACTATATTCCACATAAGCTAACAGCTGAGCGTCTCATCAAAAAATACAACATAAAAGGAAAACAAATCCCAGACTTCTATAGTGACGGAGTTCACCCTTCCAAACTTACTTACAATATGTGGGCTCGTGAAATTTTTGAATTCATACAGCAAAATGTCACTCTACAAATTAGCAACTCTAAAGTTTGAACAGCTTCGTATAGAAAAATTCCTTTAAAAGAGTCCATTTAGAAAATTTATTTCGGTCATCTAACAACCAAGTCGGCCATTGACTTGTATTGGTAACATAATTAATGAAACCAACTTTAACAAGATGACAAAATTTATCACACTATTTGCTTTTACCCTATTGAGCTTTACCATTACTGCGCAGCAGTCTACTAAGTTTTTTGCAGATGTAGACGCCTTTTTATCTCAACACGTTGTAGACGGAAAAGTAGATTATGCAGCCGTAAAGCAAGATCCTAGACTGACTCGTTTTGTGCAGGACATAGCACAATTTGATTATACCAAACTAGGAAGAAAAGAACAAAAAGCCTACTTAATAAATGTCTATAATCTATTGGTCATTGATAAGATTGTGGAGGCGTATCCAATCGCTTCAGTGCAAGAATCGGGCACATTCTTTACTCGCGAAACCATAACAGTGGCGGGTGTAAAGACAAGCCTAACTGAATTTGAAAAAGAACAAATCCTTAAGCCATTTGGAGATGGCCGTTTGCACTTTGTACTGGTGTGTGGTGCTATAGGATGCCCTCCTATAACCAACTTTGCTTATACCCCAGAAAATTTGAACGCTAAACTGGATGCCCAAACAAAAAAGGCACTGAATGATCCTAGCTTTATTAGCGTTGAAGGTAATCAAATAAACATCAGTAAAATTTTTGAATGGTACTCAACTGACTTTGGTGTAAATAAAACAGCTCGCGTAAATTTTATCAATAAATATAGAACTAAAAGAATCTCATCTAGCGCGAAATTTAGATACCTAGATTATGACTGGTCTATTAACGATACTGCTGCAGCTGCAAATATCAATGTAGACGGCAATAAAGCCGCGAACAGTGCTAGATATGTGACCTCATCTACGATCCCAAAAGGTACGGTAGAATTGAGATTATTCAACAACTTATTTACACAACGATTTGAAGATGGGGAAACGACTAGTGCAAATAGAGGCAATTTCTTTACTACTACTGTTTCAGGTCTTTATGGTGTGAATAAAAGATTCAATGCTGGTATTGAATTCAAATATCGTAGAGTAAGTAATTCTACTTTTCCAAGTTCTGTATTCACTGTTTTTGGAAACGATGATGATCCAGATGTATTTAATACTAGAGCAAGAATTACAGGTATCGGACCCAAAATCAGATGGGCTCCCACCGCTGCCTTGCCTAATTTCTCCATTCAAAGTACCTTGCAATTTCCTGTTGGAGATGAGCTTCAAGGAAATTTTGATGAAAACCTTCCATTTATTGATTGGCAAGGCGCTGTTTGGAACACACAGTTTTTCAATGATATTTCTATCGGGACAAGATTTTCATTTTTCACTGAAATAGATTTATTTTTTGAAGATCTTGGAAGTGAAGAGGAAGGTCGAACAAATCGATTTTCAACCCCTGCAACCATTATTTTCTCTTACTTTCCTAATCCTAATACGACAATTTATACGATTGGTAATTATGCACCAATCTTTACAGAAGATTTTGATTACTTTTACCAATACGGTCTAGGTTTTAAATACCAATTTAGTAGATCTTTTGAGTTGGAGTTGATTGTCACAGATTTCACAACCAAATTTACAGCGGATAACGACGGTCAAGCAGCGACTTTCAACTTTGGACTCAGGTATAATATTCAATAAACATTTAGCTTTTTGCGCTTAGTATTTTTCATCTGTATTTTCTTTCTTGCACTTTGCCATCAGAGTATAGCACAAGATGATGAGTCTATGGTCCACAGTATTGAGTTTACTGGAGAGCATAAACTGAATATAGACTTTCTTCGCAATAGAATTATTACAAAAAATAGGCAGACTACTAATTGGGAAAAGCTTCAAACCGATAAGCAAAGACTGATTAGGCTCACTGGTGTACAGAATGCTGAAATAAAAATAGATACTCTATCTGACAAGTCCTTGGACATAGTCTATGATCTCACAAGCCAAAGGACGATATTGCCACAATTTGGCTTAGGTCTTATTGAGGAAAATTTTTGGTGGCAAGTAGGTGGAGCGGAATTCAATCTATTTAATAAAAATCAAACCCTATTGGGATTCTATCAATCTCAGGATGGTGAACCCAATGGAAAGCTGTTTTACAACAATCCTAACTTTCGCGGCAGTATTTGGGGTTTCAGTATTGATGCATTTTATAATTCTTCTATAGAGCCGCTCTTTTTTGAAAGTGGGGCTGCTAATTATGAGTACAACCTGCTCGGAGTGGGTCTTGGCGGTACGGTAAATCTAGGGTTCTTAGATAGACTAAATTACACCCTGACTGTCTTCAATGAAGAATTTATTAGAGATCCTGAGGCGCAACAAGGCTTGGAGGGACCAGCGACACTCAATCAACTAAAAATACTCAATAGCGTAGGATATGTCCATGACAAAGTGAAATATGATTTCTTTTATAGAAAAGGGTCTCAACATCAACTTTTGCTCCAATCTGTAATCACACTTGAAGATGATACCCAGTTCCTTAGTGCTGGTTACGAAACAAGACACTATTGGAGACCAACTGACAAGACCAACGTGGCTGCACAGTTAAAAATGGCTATTGGCACCAATAATGACTCTCCCTTTGCCCCATTTGTACTAGATAGCAACTTCAATCTAAGAGGCGTAGGCAATCGTGTAGATAGAGCTACTGCCCAAGTAGTAATCAATCTGGAAATAAGGCATACCGTGCTAGACTACAAAAACGTAGCTGTTCAAATGGTAGTCTTTTCCGATTCTGGCTCATGGAGGACACCGGGCGCCGACTTGAGCATTTTGACCAAATCAAATAACTTTCGTTCATTTGTTGGTGGCGGCACAAGACTTATATTCACCAAGGTATTTGACTCCATAGTTCGTTTAGACTACGGGTTTGATGTGTTTAACAGTGAGATACAAGGTCTCGTACTCGGGTTCGGTCAATTTTTCTAGGATAGATCTTTATTGTTTTTTTTTGGGGTCATCCCTGTGACGCTTCATACCCATACTCCTATAGTCGTATGGGTATTTTGGTCAAGGGTCGTGTCATCCGCTATACGATCTATGGATTTTCCTGTGCAATTTGCATAAGACGCATGGCAATGCGTCTCTACCCCA
>JALZVN010000121.1 GCA_023299965.1 Saprospiraceae bacterium
TTTAATTGCCTAATACATTCTTAATCAATTATTTATAAAAAATAAAAATATTATTTTTTCTCGTGATTGTGACTTGAATAAATAGTAATTGTTTTGTTATAAAATAGAATTATTATTCTTCCTATAACTTATATTATGTTAATCAGATTGTTACAAACGCATCTTTGCCTTACTTAGATTTAATTTTACCTTATTCCATTTGGGTGCCACCCGATGAAGAATCGGGTCGGGCTATCCCGTGGTACGCTTCCGCTTCCGTCCTTTGGCAAACCCACAAAGCAAAGCAAGGACTTCGTATCCTGCCGTCAACTCACACTCTCTATCCCTGACGCAAAAGAAGGTTAAATATATAAGGGTATCTCTAATACCAATTGTATTATAACCCCATTCGTTTAAATAGCTTTTGAAAGAGAGCCATTGACAAGAATTGTAATCAATTTCTAATCGATAACTACGTACTCATTTTTACAAATTGTAATGACTCTCACTACAAAATGTTACACACAAGAATCAGGATTTTATGTAGCAGGCTCTTCCCTCTAAACATGTTAATAGAATGCTTATATATATAATTATTCTTTATTTAATAAAAATGTAACGTCACCGTAGACTTTATTTTCAGCAAAAAATATCCTCCTCTCCTACAGTCTGCAAGGCAATATTGATTCTTAACGAAATCTTTTTCGATGTCGCATTTTACCCAAATTTTGAAAAAAATGCATGAGGGATAGAAATGAATCGACTGAAAGGAGATGTGCCAGCGATGCGCAGCTATGCTAGCCTTGCGAAGTACGGAAGCGAAGCGGACTCATGGATAGCCCGACCCACGATACTTGGTCAGTTTAACCTATTGAATAAGAAGTATTTATAAAATATATCTAGTACAATTTGATGAAAAAATCGTGGGGCATGCCCAAAAATCTATAAAGCGAGATACTCATCTAAGAAATTGCACACTTCATGCATATACAAGTTTACACATATATTAATTTTTCTTTATGTCACAGTTATTATTAAAATAAAGGAAATAGGACTTGAAAAATGAACTTTATTTAATAAAAAAGATGAAAGACGAATAAAATGGCAACACTTGGCATATTTTTCGAATATAAAAAATAACTATATATATCTACATTTTACTTTTTTGCTAAATAATGGCGAGAAAGTGGAAGAAAGGAAGGATTTTAACCGTAGAAGTAGTTTAGATCCAAGAACACGGCACATGTTTATGATTAGTAAAAGAAGAAAAAATCAAGATCTTTGGTTTGTATGTTTATTCTTGTTTGCCTTCCATCTCTGGAGTGCATCGAGCGTCCACTGTATGCCAGTGGATGAAACTCCCCCACCCGATATCTCTTGTAATCTGATATTTTCAGCGAACGAAAGTTGCCCTGAAAAGAATGACGGAGTTATTGCAGTATCTGCTTCTGGAGGTACTGCTCCGTACGTTTTTACACTTGGATTCAGAACAAACACAAATGGAATATTTGGAAATTTACCTGCTGGCGATCATGAAGTAATCATAAGAGATTTTTTAAACAATGAGGTTTCTTGTAATATCATTACGCTACTCCAGCCAGAACCTATAGTAGTATCAATAGACAATGTATCAGACGAAACTTGCTTTGAAAACGATAACGGGATTATTCAATTCTCGGCAATTGGCGGTACCCCACCCTATGAATTTGATAACGGTCTAGAAACTAACACAACTGGAATATTTGACAATTTGAGCGCGGGACTTTTCTCTGTCACGGTTGTAGACGCAAATAGATGTAGAGGTTTTTCTAATATTGCACAAATATTTCAGCCAGCACCTCTACAGTGTGTAGTTAGAAATATTCAAAATGAAACTTGTCCTACATCTAATGATGGGCTGATCTTAGTAGAGGCCGCTGGGGGAACGGGTCCATTTACTTATGAACTGAATGGTATAGGCAATACTACTGGATTGTTTGAAAATCTTGACGCTGGTCAATATCAAGTATCTATTATAGATGCTAACATGTGTGAGGAAGACTGTAATCTAATCACAATAACAGAAGGAGATCGATTACCACCAAATATAGCGTGTCCACCACAAGGTATTGGTGTGTGTGATCTAAGTGAGGTGCCTCCATATGCAAATCTACTTGAATTTGTAAGTGCAGGGGGAACCGTTGCTGATAACTTAAGTGTAGATGGTACTTCATTTCAATTGATTAGTGAAAATATGAGTAGTACTACTTGTCCGGTCACTGTAGCGAGGGTATATCAAATCAGTGACCAATGCGGTAATACGGCTCGTTGTGTACAATCAATACTAATCAATGATCAACAAGATCCATCTATGAGATGTCCTGCTGCATTAGCAGCCACCTGTATAGATGATGCTCCAACTCCTTATCAGTCAGTGCAAGAATTCACTGCTGCCGGAGGAAACGTTACTGATAATTGCTCAATCAATGAGGCAACTTTTACTTTAATATTTGAGACTACAGACTATGATCCTAATTTTCCAGATTGTATCTCAAGTATTACTCGAATTTATTCGATCCGAGATATCTGTAATAATTCTGTTCAGTGTGCTCAAAGGATTCGATTTGAAGACAATATTGCACCGCAGATGAACATGCCCCCTACCGAAACGGCAACGTGTACTATAAATGGAATTGACCCATTTGACTTCAGTTCATTTATTTCTGCTGGAGGGTCTGTAACAGATAACTGCGAGGTAGATCAGAGTAGCTTTAGGCTTGTAAGTGAAACTAGTGATAATATGACATGCCCAGAAACAGTAAGACGTGTATATGCTATCTTAGATGTATGTGGTAATGAAATCACTGGGGTGCATGAAATCCAAATAAACGATATAATACTTCCAACTATCTCTTGTCCTCCGTCAATCAATATAGAATGTGAGATTAGCGCAGTAGCACCATACTCAACACTTGCTGAATTAATAAGTGCTCAAGGCACCGTCAATGATAATTGCGAAATAGATCAAAACTCTTTGACTTTGGTTTCGGAGGTATCTGACAATAATACGTGTCCTGAAATAATAACGCGTACCTATAGTATAGCCGATATGTGTGGCAATACAAATACTTGTGAACAGAATGTAATAATAGGTGACAACACGAATCCGGTGGTTATTTGTCCACCGAATGTGGATATAAATTGCAGGATTACAGATGAACCCATTTTCACTACTATAAGCGAATTTACAGCAGCTGGAGGGTCAGTAAATGATAACTGCAGTTCTAATCAAGGAGGTATAGTACTGATATCTGAAATAAAAGTGGGAGAAGTCTGCCCTATCAACTATGAGCGAACATATGAGATAACAGATAACTGTGGAAACAGGACAAGATGTACTCAAATAATTACTGTGATAGATAGTGAGCTACCAGTATTATCAAATATTCCGGAGAACATTACTATCTTTTGTGAGAACCCTCCAGCGGCTCCAATAATTGGCTGTAACGAAGAGGTCGTAACTGAGACTATAGAGAATGTAGCCTTAGGAAAGCCTGCAAGACAGATAAGTACTCATGCCGCCATAGTGGGTGGTCCTCAAGGGGCTGTAGATGGTAATACAACTGGCGCGTTTTTTCCGCCAGATGGATCTGGTACACATACTGACTGGCATATACATTCATGGTGGGAAGTGGATCTTTTGGCTGTTGAAGAGATAACTGACATTGTAGTATGGAATCAAAACGATTGCTGTCAAAACCTACAAAATTATTATGTTCTAGTATCGGATGTACCGTTCGTAAGCACAAACTTATTACCAAATCTGACAGACCCAAATGTGAAAAGCTTTTTCCATTCGGGAGCCAATAATTCTTCTGATATACAGGCAGTAAATGCTAGCGGAAGATATGTTAGAATCCAAAATGATTTGCCCGGTCAATATCACGCGATATCACTATCTGAAGTACAAGTATTTGCCACTCAACGGACAGTAGTATCTGGAGGGATTTGTGCTATGGACAATTGTACTGATGACGTAAATATAGAAATGGTTCAAACAAGTACTCAAACATTTGACAATAGTTGCTCTTCTGTAATTTATCAAATGACAAGGACTTGGATAGCTACTGATGATTGTGGTAATAGCAGCGCACAAAGTCAATTAATAGATGTAATTTGTGAATGCTGTAGTGACGGAATTGATAATGATGGTAATGGTCAAATAGATGAAGAGGATCCAAACTGTCCTTGTTCTGTTCCTTCATTTAATTTGGATTGTAATGCCAATCAATTTTATTTCATTCCCCCGATCTGGCGAAATCGACGTTTTTTCCGTAGTAATTTTGAT